>JBDTKB010000092.1:0-3364 GCA_039935555.1 Ginsengibacter sp.
TTTTCTTTTCCAACCATTACTTCAAGTAAATAAGCACCGGGATGATCCAGCATTTCTTTTAAACCATTTTTCAATTTCTCCCTCTGTAATATTTTTTGCCCGCTAATTTTATAGGCCTTTGCCAGGGCAACATAGTCCGGGCTTTGAATATCAGTAAATGAATAGCGCCTTTCATTAAATAATTCCTGCCATTGCCTCACCATTCCGAGAAACTGGTTATTGAGAATAATAATTTTAACGTTGATATCATTTTGCATTATAGTACCTAATTCCTGCAAAGTCATCTGAAAACCTCCATCGCCAATAATGGCCACTACAGGTCTTTCGGGCGCACCCATTTTAGCACCCATGGCGGCAGGTAAAGCAAACCCCATTGTGCCAAGGCCTCCGGAAGTAATGTTACTTTTTGACTTTGTAAATTTTGCATAACGACATGCCACCATCTGGTGTTGGCCAACGTCGGTAACAATAACCGCATCGCCTCCCGTCAGCTCATTTAATACATTTATTACCTCTCCCATCGTGAGTTGTTCTGTAGTTGGATTCAATTCTTTTTGTATGCACGTGTCTATTTCTATTTTCTTGAAATCATTAAATTTTTCGATCCATTTTGCATGATCTCTTTTTTCAATTGCCTTTGTAAGCAAGGGCAAAGTTTCTTTACAATCGCCCCACACAGGAACGGTAGCTTTTACATTTTTATCAATTTCAGAAGGATCAATATCAAGATGAATTATTTTCGCCTGCTTTGCATATTTATCCAACCGTCCTGTTACACGATCATCAAAACGCATCCCAACTGCTATTAAAACATCACATTCATTAGTCAAAACATTCGGGCCGTAATTTCCGTGCATACCTAACATACCTACATTTAAAGGATGATCTGTTTCCAACGCGCTCAATCCAAGAATGGTCCATGCCGCAGGAAGACTGCCTTTCTCAATAAACTTTTTAAATTCATTTTCTGCTTTTCCCAATATTACTCCTTGTCCAAAAATTACAAAAGGTTTTTGCGCAGTATTAATTAATCTCGCAGCTTCTTCGATGTACTCCTTTCTTATGTGTGGCTTGGGGCGATAGCTGCGAATGTGATTGCATTTTGTATAACCCTCAAAGTCGAACATTTGAAGTTGCGCATTTTTAGTAATATCAATAAGCACTGGCCCCGGACGGCCGCTTTTCGCTATAAAAAATGCCTTCGCCAACACAGAAGGGATTTCAGTTGCATCTGTTACCTGGTAATTCCATTTAGTAACCGGCGTGGTAATATTAATCACATCGGTTTCCTGGAAGGCATCCGTACCGAGAAGATGTGCGTATACCTGCCCCGTTATACAAACTAATGGTGTGCTATCGATTTGTGCATCTGCAAGCCCGGTCACAAGATTGGTGGCGCCAGGCCCGCTGGTTGCAAATACTACTCCGACATTTCCTGACGACCTTGCATAACCTTGCGCTGCATGTATAGCTCCCTGCTCATGACGAACTAAAATATGATTTAACTTTTGTTGATAGTCATATAATGCATCATAGATGGGCATGATTGCGCCACCGGGATATCCAAATATTGTATCAACATTTTCGGCGATGAAAATTTCGAGAACTGCGACAGAACCAGATATGGATTTGGCTTTTGTTTCCGTTTTTATTTTTTCCTCTTTAATTTCTTCAAGAATTTCCATGACAAACTATTTAAATTTCATAAATTATTTTTCTCTTATGCATCTGTTACGCAACCTTCTGCTGCAGTAGTAACACATTTAGCATACTTATATAAAACTCCTTTAGTTGCTCGCAAAGCAGGTTGCTTCCATTTACCTTTTCTTTCTGCAATAATTTTCTCATCAACTTTCAACGTGATTGTTTTTTTCGAAACACTTATTTCAATCCTATCATCATCTTGCACCAAACCGATCAACCCGCCATCGAATGACTCAGGTGTTATATGTCCGACGACGAAACCATGCGTGCCTCCGCTAAACCTTCCATCAGTAATCAATGCAACACTTTTCCCGAGACCTGCACCAACTATCGCAGAGGTTGGCTTAAGCATTTCAGGCATACCGGGAGCACCACGCGGACCGACATGTTTTATAACTACAACATCACCTTTTTTTATTTTTCCTGAATTAATTCCATTTATTAAATCATGTTCACCGTCAAAAACCCTGGCCGGTCCCTCAAACGTTTCACCTTCCTGTCCACTAATTTTTGCAACACTTCCACCCTGGGCTAAATTGCCGTATAATATTTGAAGGTGCCCTGTTGCTTTTATTGGCTGCTCTATTGGTAAAATAACCTTTTGGGTTTCAAAATTTAAGGCTGGAACATCTTTAAGATTTTCTTCAATTGTTTTGCCCGTAACAGTCAGGCAATCGCCATGCAACATTTTCTTCTCCAACAAATATTTCATAACCGCAGGCACGCCGCCAATGTGGTGTAAATCTTCCATCAAATATTTTCCGCTTGGTTTCAAATCTGCAATAACCGGTGTGCGATCACTGATAACCTGGAAGTCATCTTGTGTAATCGAAACATCAACACTTTTGGCCATTGCGATTAAATGCAACACTGCATTAGTACTTCCTCCTAAAACCATTACGATAGTCATGGCATTTTCAAAAGCCTTCTTTGTCATAATATCCGACGGCTTAATATCTTTTTCTAGTAAGAGTCGAATTGCTGCCCCGGCTTCATGGCATTCTTTTTTCTTTGCTTCGCTCAGCGCAGGGTTAGAAGATGAATAAGGTAAACTCATTCCGAGTGCTTCTATGGCACTCGACATTGTGTTTGCGGTATACATACCTCCACAAGCTCCTGCACCAGGGCAGGAATGCTGAACAATTCCTTTAAAATCCTCATCACTCAATTCGCCGGCTATTTTTTGCCCTAGCGCTTCAAATGCTGAAACAATATTTAGATCCTTCCCTTTGTAATGACCGGGTGCAATAGTTCCACCATATACCATTATAGAAGGTCTGTTTAATCTTCCCATCGCCATAATAGAGCCCGGCATATTTTTGTCGCAACCGGGTACCGCAATCAATGCATCATAATATTGTGCACCGCAAACCGCTTCAATAGAATCAGCAATTATATCGCGGCTTACTAAAGAAAAGCGCATACCATCGGTTCCATTGCTCATGCCATCGCTAACGCCGATTGTATTGAAAATGAGCCCAACCAATTCACTATCCCATACACCCATCTTTACAATCCTGGCCAGTTCATTTAAATGCATGTTACACGTATTGCCATCATAACCCATGCTCACAATACCAACCTGCGGTTTTTTGAGATCATCGTCGGTAAGGCCAATGCCATAAAACATAGCCTGGGCAGCGGGTTGCGTCGGATCTTG
>JBDTKB010000093.1:0-4447 GCA_039935555.1 Ginsengibacter sp.
ATCGATGGAGCTTCATCTGACGGCACTCTTGAAATAATCAACGCTTTTTCCTCAAAAATTGATAAATGGACGAGTGAGCCCGACGGCGGAATGTATGAGGCTATTAACAAGGGTTTGCAATTTGCAAATGGTGATTATATTTTAATTCTTAACTCTGATGATGTTCTTGCAGACAGTAATACTATACAGAAAGTTGTTGATTTTATAAGAGAAGAAAAAATGGATTTTTATTACGGTAACATGATAAAGTCAAAGGATGGAAAAAATAAAAAAGTAAAATTGTTTCAGGTTGGCTTTAATCAACTATTAATGTCTACTCATTGTACATTTGCACCGCACCCTTGTTTTTTAATATCATCTCATCTTAATAAAAGATTAGGCGGTTACGAACAACGGTATAAATATGCATCAGATTATGATTACATCTTACGGGCTATGGCGGCGCGGGATAGTAGAGGAAAGTATCTTAATGTATTCATCTCAAAGTTTAGAATACATGATGAAAGTATCAGCGCCAGTGGAAAAATAGATGGGGAAAGAAAAAAGATATTAGCAGCACATGGATATTATAAAAAGCCTTATTTAAACCGTTTATTTTTTTACTATATTTTATGGATATATTACAAAATAATAAACATGGGGAACATCTACAAGATCGATTAAAAATCAATCGCTGGAGCGGGTTCCTGTTATTGATTTACATTTTTTCGATGCCATTCGTTTCAGCATTGGCGTTTACCAACATTATTTCTCTTCCGCTTATTTTTTCGGTTTTGTTATTCGCCTTTATGGTGATGAGTATAACGCTGAACATGAAAATGCCTGAAAATTTTGTTGGCTTTGATCTGGTATTCGTCGCGCTATTTCTTTTCTTAGTTACTTTTTCTTTTGTAATTAACGGTATAGGCAATGCCAAATCTTTAAACCACACTGTTGCTTATTTTGCCACCTTTCTATTTTTTTACGTTGCCATTAAGTTTACGTTGTTTAATGCGGGCGATCCCGGGAAGATTTTTAATGCTGTTTTGAGAATGGTTACCTATGCAACACTTGTAAGCGCCCTGTTTGCAAATGCAGAATTTATTACCAGTAACTTTTTTGGAATTAATTTGAATGAGTATATTCCAAGACCAAATGAAGAACAGGCATACTATGACGCAACAGTTCTTGGAATATTTTACAGAGCAAGAGGTTTTGCTGCGGAATCGGGGCATTTTGCTTTTATGATGGAGTTTTTCAGCCCCCTTAGCATTTATTACATGTATTTTTCCGGAGCGTGTAAATGGAAAAAACATTATAAAGTATTATTCATTTTTGCGATTGTTACGAGTTTCATTTTTGCCGTAAGCACTGCATCATTTGTTATCGTGCCAGCAGCTGTCCTCATCGCCAGCCTGTTTCAAATAAACAGAGTTTTCAGGTATATAAAGAAAAATACTGGCAGGTTTCTACTCACAACATTTGGAATAACTGCTGTGGCCTTGCTGGTTAACTATTTCTTTTCTCTTTATGCACTCATTTTATTAAGTGTAAACAGTAAAATAAATAATGGGTTAGATTACCGGCAAGAAAATATTAATTTCTTTTTTAAAAAATTTTTTCAATTTGGGCCTATTACGCAAATGATTGGAAGTGGCCCGGCAGGGGTTATTTTGCTTGGTTATGGCGAATCAAGCGCAATTTTGAATTTATACTATTCAATAACCTTTGAGCTCGGTTTTTTGGGTCTTTTTCTGTTACTGGCATTATTTTTTTACGTCATTTTTAATATTGTAAAAATTAATTCCGGTATCAGCTTCTTTTTATTAGTGTCTTTTTTTTCAGGCGCTATGCATTTTTATTTTATTGCCAATTTTTGGTATCCCTGGTTTTGGTTCATTGCTGCCTTTGCCATTTTTTGTAACAAAAAATTACTCAAATCGCCCGCATTATAAAATAATTTTTTTAAGAAAATTGCGGTTATTTGTAACGACAAAATTTTACGAAAGATTTCCTTCAATAGCGGTAATATTAAAGCACCTATTATCAATAAGAAATTAAAATTTCAAAATGTGAAGAGTTTAAAAAAATCTCCTACAAATAACCTTAAAGAAAAAAGGAAATCCCTTATTTTCTTTCTAATGATTTTGCTTTGCTTTGGTTCCCAAACGTTAACCGCTTATGGAAAATGTTTGAGAAAATCCAGCATGCAATCAAAGCTACTTTTAATCAAAAATGAGCAGTCAGATTCATCAGGAATCGTTGTTCACATAAAAGATTTTGGTGCAGTTGGAAATGGTATTGTTAATAATACCAGTTCTTTTCAAAAAGCTTCTGCCTATCTGCAGGCTAACGGAGGAACTCTTATTATAGATCCGGGTACTTATATTGTCGGCAAACAAACTTTATCTAAAAGTTTCGATGCTGGTTATTCTTATAACCCTGAGCCCATTTTAAGTTTCACAAATGCCACAAAACCTATAATAATTTCCGGATATAAAGCCATTTTAAAAGCTGCTAATGGTTTAAATTATGGATCGTTTAACCCAATAACCGGTTTAGTTGACACGGTGAGAAGCACCGGCAAAAGGCTTTCGTATGATGCCTCTGCCTACATATTTGTTGCTGCCTCGGATTGTGCGTCAATTTCAATTAAGGGACTTACTTTAGACGGTAGTTCAGGGATGTTAAACTTTAGCCCCCCGTTTGATAAATATGGCAACCAATTATCGGCAACAGGAATTACCTTATACAAAGATAAAAAAGCGGAAATTATCGATTGCTATATTCATCATTGTGCTTTAGACGCCATAATAATAACATGGCCGGGGCTAAAAAATACCGACCCGATTTATCCGCATACTATTAAGAATGTAATCGCGAGGTTTAATGGAAGGCAAGGCCTGTCATGGGTGGGAGGTAACAACCTAACGGTGATAAATTCCGAGTTTTCATCAACGGGTAAATCCATGAATAAAGGAATGCCTGTGATAGGATTGCCATCCGCAGGAATTGACATAGAAAATGAAGATGCCATAATAAAAAATGGCAATTTTATTAATTGCGTCGTGTATAACAATGCGGGTTATGGATTATCTTCTATCGGTAACGATACCTATAACATCAATTTTAAAAAGACAACTTTTATTGGCACTACTAACGACGCAGCGTTTCCGAAGTCTCAATGCTTTTCATTTGACAGTTGCGTTTTTGTAGGCAGAGTAGTAGGAATTAATGGTTCATCGGAAAAGGCAAAGGCGAATTATTTCAAAAATTGCCTCTTTACAATGGATAAAAAGCGATCACCCAACGGAAAAGTATTCGGACCATACAATGCCTTTTATGACGCTCAAAACGTAGTTTTTGATAATTGTGAATTTGATGCCGGCTCTACGCAATTACCGGTTTTCAATCAAAAAGAAATTGAGTTCATTAATTGTAAATTCATTCAAAATAGCGATAAAAATTTCCGCGCTGTTGCAACATTTAAAGGCACAACAAAGTTTCTATTAAAGGGCAAAGGAAAATTAAACGCATCGGAAGGTACTTTCGAAGGAAAAGTCCTAATCAACAATAAAACGGTCACCGATGTAAAAAATTCGATTCATTAAAAAATTAATAGCTCAGGTTTTTACCATCCAAAATGAACCCGGTTCGCGGTTAGGTTGCTCCTTTAATGCTGGGCTTTTTTCAGCCAGTTTATTAAAATAATGATGCTTCAAAAAATTAACGGCACCAATAATTTTAAAACTTTGCGTATTAGAAAGTAAGGCTTCTAACAGATATTGCTCATTCCACATATAATGATTGGTAAATACAAATTCATCAAGATAATCTTTAGGTGTAAAGATGTCGTGCACATGAACAATAACGCCAGGCTTCAACTGTGGCAAAATTTCAAGGTATTCGGTTAATACATCGCCTTGCGGCCTTATGATATGAGACGAGTCAATAAAAAGAATATCGTTTTTTTGCAGACTCAAAAAAATCTCCATATTCACATCCTCCACCTTTTTTGTAATAACTTCTACGTTTAGTTTTTTTATCCATTCAACTTCGTATGGCTCAATGCAAATGTGCTTACAGTCGTTATTATTTTTTCTAATCGCGCTATTAGCCATTAGTGTGGAAAACCCCGAGCCTATTTCAACAAATTTTGATGGTTTTTTTAAACGGATCATGTTATATAAAAATTCTCCGTCACCAGATTCAAAAGAGCCATTTTTAAAATAATATTCCAGGTCATTTATCTTTTGAAGTGGAAATTGCTCCAGTTCCTGGTTGAAGTCAAATGCATTTAAAATAGATAATTGCTCGTCGATATTTAGATTTATTCCTGGCAGATGCCTGTCCTCTCTCAAAGACTTTTTTAGATGCTTACGGGGATTTATTAAAGGTTGATAGTAATGATCTCTGACGGGTAACAGCCCAAACCTCATAAATATTTTGTTGTTCACGGGTAAAAACC
>JBDTKB010000094.1:0-2898 GCA_039935555.1 Ginsengibacter sp.
AAGTTTTTTACCTGCCAATGGATTCTTCTTCCAACGCCAAAAAACTCCTGGATATATTAAAGCCCACACTCGTTTTGTGGGTTAAATATGAATATTGGTATTATCATTTATTGGAAATAAAAAGCCGGAATATTCCCTTAATATTAATTTCAGGGATCTTCAGGAACGACCAGGTTTTTTTTAAATGGTATGGCGGTTTATACAGAAAAATGCTTAATTGCTTTACGCATTTCTTTGTACAAAATGCTTCATCAAAAAATCAATTACAAACCTTAATACTGGAAGAAAAAATAACCATCTCCGGAGATACGAGGTGTGACCGAGTGATAAATATTGCAGAAAATTTTACCGAAATTCCGGGTATCGCAGACTTTTGTGGCAAACATAAAGTAATAGTTGCCGGGAGTACCTGGGAAGATGACGAAGCTGAATGGATTCATTTTGTAAAAATTCATCCCGAAATAAAATTTATAATTGCTCCACACGAAATTGATGAAGAAAATCTTAACGACGTAAAAAAGGAATTTGCCGGTTCCATTTTTTATTCTGAATATTTAAGTGGAAACAGCGAAGATTCTACAAATACAAATTGCCTTATAATAGATAACATTGGCACGCTTTCCCGGCTGTATAAATATGCCACGATAGCGTATGTTGGCGGTGGCTTTGGTTATAGCGGCCTTCATAATATTTTGGAGCCGGCAGTTTATGGCAAGCCGGTTATATTTGGCCCTGAATTTGAAAAGAATTTTGAAGCGATAGATTTAATAGATTGTTCCGGTGCTATTGACATAGAAAATGCATTGGAACTGGAAAAAGTTATGAATAATTTATTGAAAGATGATCGCGAAATAGAAAGCCGGGGACTGGCGTCAAAAAATTACGTTTACAATCATGCAGGCGCTTCGGACAAGATTATAGATTTCGTTCAAAAAAATCGCCTTCTTACTAACTGATCAGATTGTTTCACAATCGGATCACTGTCAAGCCAGCCAATCTTTACTTTCAATTCTCTCCGTATCCAATATTCTGCTTCAGGCAAAATGGAAAAATTCTGAATGGTTTTAATGCTGCGCTCATACATAGCTTCATCGCCGCGAAATAATTCATTGATAAATAAAAAGCGATCATTGATTCCGATGGCTTTTTTTAGGTCTTTAATTGGAGCGTCAGTAAGTTTTTCTGACAATTCAATTTTTATTTCTTTAAGTCGGTCATTCAAGGATTCAGGATATTCAAAGGGCAATTCATTTTTAAAAGGATGAGGTTTATCCAACGGCGTTTGATGCGCGAGCGTTGGCACATCTTCTATTGGATCGTAAACCAATGGCCGCCTCGCATTCGTGCCCATTGCGTTAACCGTTTCAGCATTTCTTTTTATCTGCTCCAATTCTTCTTCTATTTCTTTTTCATCTATTTGTAATACTTCTATTACTTTTTCCTCTTGCGAAGCCGTAGCCTCCGCGTTTTTTATATCAAGAGTTTGAAAGGAATTGAAAGATTTGGGCATAATAACCGAAACCTTCTCCTGGTTTGTTTCTTTTACGGTTTCAGTAATTGACTGCAATTCAGCCTGTAACATTTGTACCGTGTGCAAAAGCATTTTTGCAGATGAGTTTTCACCAAGCTGTTTCTGTAACTTATTTATGAGTGTTGTCACTCTTTCCATGTAAAAAATATGAGTTTATCTTCGGATATATTAAGAACAGTGATGTTTGTTTTTGAATTACCGTAAAATCTTATAACCTTGCAATTAAAGCTAAGTTACAAATTGAAATCAAAATGAAAACCAAAAAATGTTTATAGAACCCAATTTCAGAGGTGAGCGTCGCGGATGGATAGAGGTAATTTGCGGTAGCATGTTCAGTGGCAAGACTGAAGAACTGATCAGGAGATTAAAAAGAGTTGAAATTGCCAACCTTAAAGCGGAAATATTTAAACCTTCGGTTGATGTGCGATATGATGAAATAAAGATTGTAAGTCATGATGCAAATAAAATTCAGTCCACCCCGGTGGATAACTCACAAACCATTCTTTTGCTGGCGCAGGATGTAGATGTAGTTGGAATTGACGAAGCACAATTTTTTGATGATCAGATCACGATTGTTTGTGAAAAACTTGCTTTGAACGGCATTCGTGTAATTGTGGCCGGGTTAGATATGGATTACAAAGGCAAGCCCTTTGGGCAGATGCCGAACCTGTTGGCTATAGCTGATTATATCACTAAGCTTCATGCAATTTGTGTGAAATGCGGTAACATCGCTAATGTAAGTTATCGCAAAGTGTCCGGCGGCGGACAAGTAATGATTGGCGAAAAAGAGATTTACGAACCTCGTTGCAGAATATGCGCCACTTTGGGATGACCGATAAAATTATTTGAAAATTTTTCGAAAATATTATACCCTGCAACATGAGCGCTCCCGTTTTAAATTTATTGAAAAAAGATTTTTTGCTTGAGCTGAGGCAGCAGCATACTTTTTACGGAATATTGCTTTATGTGGCTTCCACCATTTTTGTGCTATATCTCGCGATGGGTCAACCGGAAAGCACTGTTTATAACGGTATCTTTTGGATGATACAATTGTTCGTTTGCATCAATGCAGTTGCTAAAAGTTTTCTGCAGGAAAGCAAAGGGCGCATGCTGTATTTTTTCTCAATAACAAATCCCGTAAATTTTATAATTGCGAAACTTATTTATAGCACAGTTGTGATGCTGTTGATGGTATTTGTAAGTCTTTTATTATTTAGAATTCTTCTTGGAAATCCCATACAAAATTATCTTGAATTTATCGGCATTGCCTGCCTTGGCGGCATAAGCCTGAGCCTCGTATTTACGTTGATGGCAGCAATCGCCGCAAAGGCTCAACAAAATGCGGCAGTAATGGCCATCCTGGGATT
>JBDTKB010000095.1:0-31746 GCA_039935555.1 Ginsengibacter sp.
TCGGAATAAAGGCCCTGCATTTTTTTCGTAAGTTCATTTGCCTTTTCATAATCTTCATGATTAAATAACGCATCTCTTATTAAAGGCAAGTAGGAGGCAGCTTGCGGATTTACGTCTGTCTTAACAGGGCCGCCAGACCACAAAGTACTTTCATTTAATTGTATGAGCTCTTCATTTACCTTCCCAAAAACCATAGCTCCCAACCGGCCATTACCAAGTGGTAACGCCTCTGTCCATTGCCCTGCAGGCTTGTTATACCAAAGCTTTAAATCACTTTGAGAATAACAAAAAAAACATAACACGAAAAATGAAACCGCTATTAATAAGATTTTTTTAAGCACAGCAATATTATTTATTATTAGTTGAAAAAATACTTTTAAATATCATTTGCTAATCTATGGTAACCATTGCTTTTATTAAATCGTTGGCAGTATAAAACCATGTTTCGAACGCCTTCTTTAGCTCGTCAAAAAATAGTTGATGCGTGATAAAAACCGAAGCATCTACTGATCCATTTTTCATTGATTTAATTACATATTCAAAATCTTCGCGCGTTGCATTTCGGCTACTCATTAACGTTGCCTCACGTTTGTGAAACTCCGGATGGCTAAAACTTATCTCCTCCTTTTGCAAACCAATCAATACAAATCTGCCACCATGCGCTAAATATTGTAAGGCATTATTAATCGCCTTTTTATTTCCCGTAGCGTCAATTATTACCGTTGGCATATCGCCTGATGTTATATCCTTTATTTGTCTAAATAAATTTTCATCAGAAGCATTGAGCGTGTAATCAATCTTCAATTTCTCTTTACAAAAATTCAGACGGCTTTCGTTTATATCAAGTGCAATAACTTTAGCGCCGGCTATTTTGGCAAATTGCATAGCTCCTAAGCCGATTGGGCCAGCGCCAATTATTAAAACAAATTCGTCTTTTACAATTTTAGCACGTCTTACGCCGTGAGCGCCTATTGCCAGTGGTTCTATTAACGCAAGTTCGTCATAACCCAATCCTTCACTTTTTACCAATGCGTGCGATGGAACGGAAACATATTGCTGCATTCCACCATCAATGTGAACTCCAAAAACTTTTATATCTACACAACAATTCGGTAAATTATTTCTGCACGCAATGCATTTTCCGCAATTAAAATAAGGAATAAAAGTAAGCGCTTCTCCAGGCACAAAACTATCGGCACCATCAGCTTCAATTAAGTCAGCCGCCAATTCGTGACCCAATATTCTCGGGTAATTAAAATAAGGCTGTGTTCCCTCGTAGGCATGCAGGTCGGTTCCGCAAATCCCTATTCGTTTAATTTTTAAGATCGCATGACCCGGGGTTAATTGTGGCGGTACACGTTCTGTATATTCTACTAAACCGGGCCGTGTACAAATCAGTGCTTTCATTTCTATTATTTACGCGTTTGCAAGTGCCCTGTCAAGATGCACATATCCACCATCTACATAAATCAATTGCCCGGTGGTATGACTTGAGCAAGCTGACAATAAAAAGGCCGTTGTATTAGCAATTTCTTCAGGGGTTGTCATCCGGTTTTCCAAGGGAATTTTTGACGTTATTTCTTTCAATTTATCTGCGCCATTTGGTAAAGTTGAAATCCATTTTTCATATGCGGGTGTCCACGATTCGGCGACCACAATTGCATTTACCCGAATTCCATATTTTAATAATTCTACTGCCCATTCTCTTGTAAGCGCATTACGACCACCGTTAGAAGCAGCATACGCAGATGTATTCCCCTGGCCGGTCTCGGCAGTCTTTGACGTGATGTTGACAATCGCCCCTTTTGATTTTATTAACTCCGGCAAAGCATGATGGGCCAACAAATAATAATGAATCAAATTTTTATGAAGCGATGCCATGAATTTTTCATAATTGCCGTTCTCGAGTCCTACCCCATCATTTACGCCGGCATTATTTACGAGTCCGTCAATGCGGCCAAATTTTTGAACAACTTCTTTTATTGCAGTTTCACATTGCATTGGCTCAGATAATTCAGCAACAACCTGGAACGACTTGCCACCAAGGCTTTCAAGTGTTGTCACCAAATCTGAATTGTCTTTTTCATTTCTGCCAATTATAACAGGGATGGCACCTTCTGCCGCTAATACTTTCACAATTCCGGCACCAATTCCTTTGGCTCCGCCTGAAACAATAATCACCTTATCTTCTAATTTTAAGTCCATTTTTATTGATTTAGATATACAATAAACAAACGATTTAATTAATGCAAAGAAAATATTTTATTCATGATCATCCACTTCTCCCCTTCTTTCGCCCAGGCCAATGGCTGCTGAAATTTCCACATTAATTTTTCCCATTCCTGCACCTTGTCATTAGCTGTGTCCATTTGCGCTTTATTTTCAAAACTAAAATCATCCGTTGTTTCCATGATCATAAAAAGCCGGTTAGCAGCCCGGTAAATTTCCATATTTATAATGTGAGCATCTGTTATGCTTTGTTTTATTTGCGGCCATACGTTTTCATGATACGTTTCATATTCTTTTATTAACGCAGGATCATCTTTAAGGTCAAGCGCCAGGCAAAATCTTTTCATAGCTACTATTTAATGAGACATTGAAAGCTTTAATTTTTCAACATTAATATTTTTTATTGCGAAAAGAAAAACAATGATGAAGCAGGATGCGGGAACAAGATAGGCCGTTTGAATATTGCTTGCGTCTGATATTTTGCCCATGATCACCGGAAAAATTGCGCCACCAACAATGGACATAATTATCAAAGACGAGCCTGTTTTTGTTTTCGATCCCAGGCCGCGGATACCGAGAGAAAAAATCGTTGGAAACATTATAGACATGAAAAACTCAACTCCCGTTAACGCATACACGGAGAATTTTCCATGGGACATAACTGCAACAATTAATAAAATAATATTGATGATGCTGTAGGCAGCCAGTAATTTTGGTGGTGAAATAAATTTCATTAAAAACGTTCCGGCGAAGCGCCCAATCATAAATCCTAATAAAGCGCCGGATAAAAATAAAGCCGCAGTTTTCTCTTCAAGCCCCGCAACACGCTCTGAAAAACGTATAAAAAAACTGCTGACACAAACTTGTGCGCCAACATAAAAAAACTGGGCCAACACGCCAAACATCAGGTTCTTTTCTTTTAAAATGGAGCCTTCCACTTCCAGTGAATTATCCTCTTCCTTTATTTCAGGCAACTTTGTTTTATACAAAAACACGGCAACTAACAATACCACTAACCCTATAATTATGTAAGGAATTTTTACAGCCGATGCTTCTAGGTTGAGGTAATCATTTAATTGTTGGGAACTCATGGCGGCTTCCTGTTGCGCAGTTAAAGTTTTTCCGGATAATATAAATGCACCGCCCATTAAAGGCGCGAGAAATGCGGCCAGCCCATTAAATGATTGTGCAAAATTTAATCGCTGTGTAGAAGTTGCAGGATCACCAAGCACTGCGATATAGGGATTTGCCGCCGTTTCCAAAAACGCCAATCCGCATGCAATAATAAAAATTGCCAATAAAAAGAAAGCGTATGATCTTGTTGTCGCAGCCGGAAAAAATAGAAATGCACCGATGGCAAACAAACAAAGTCCGAATATAATTCCTCCTTTATACCCAAAGCGTTCCATAAATTTTCCGGCGGGAATTGCCAGCAAAAAATAACCCAGGTAAGATGCAGAATCTATAAAGGCAGATTGAACATCAGTAAGCTGGCAGGCCTTTTTTAAATGTGGAATCAAAATAGGATTGAGATTTAAGGCAAACCCCCACAAAAAGAAAAGAGAAGTAATAAGAATAATAGCAAGGTTTTTATTGTTTGCGGGCATAATACATTTTTAAAAAATAAGAGAAATCATATTTAAACTTGTTTTAAGCAAATGCGGAATCATCAATTAAATATCACTACAATAAGCAAGTACAAAAAACCAGGCAAGGCTTTAATGTGTCTTTCAACTTACCACAACCGTTTCATAACGTAAACATACTTTATTGAATTAATATTATTGCCTGATTTTTTTCGTTGGCGTTTTACTTCTGGCGCATAAATTAAATCCTGACCAGGGATATATTTGATAATAAATAACCACCTTTGTTTTCAATGAGTAAAGTTTTAATAATTGATGATGAAGAAAAGCTGCGCACATTATTAGCAAGAATTCTGCGCCTTGAAGGATTGGAAGTGCACGAGGCTGCCAACCTAAAAGCCGGCGATAAATTAATTGAAAAGGAAGAGCCGGACGTTATTCTTTGCGATGTAAAATTACCCGACGGCAACGGTATTGATTTTATAAAAATTACCCGTAATAAATTTCCTCTTGCAGAGATCATCCTGCTCACTGCTTTTGGCAACATTCCTGATGGAATACAGGCCATGAAGAACGGCGCCTTTGATTACATTACCAAAGGCGATGATAACGACCGGCTGATACCGTTAGTAAATAAAGCGTTGGAGAAAGTTGAATTAAAAAAGAAAGTAGCCGGCCTTGAAAAGCAGATTGCCAAAAAATATAATTTTGATAGCATCATCGGCACATCCGGATCTATAAAAAGCGCGATATCCCTTGCAAAAAAAGTTGCCGCAACAGATACGACGGTTCTTCTGCTTGGCGAAACAGGTACTGGCAAAGAAGTTTTTGCTCAATCCATTCACAATGCAGGCGCAAGAGGTAACAAGCCTTTTATCGCCATCAACTGCAGCGCATTTTCCAGGGAGCTTTTAGAAAGCGAATTATTCGGTCACAAAGCGGGAGCCTTTACGGGTGCAATAAAAGAGAAAAGAGGATTGATAGAGGAAGCCAACGGTGGCACATTATTTCTGGATGAGATTGGCGAAATGTCAATTGATCTTCAAAGTAAATTATTAAGGGTGTTAGAAACTTCTGATTTTATAAAAATTGGCGATACTAAAATTACCAAAGTAAATGTTCGCTTTATTGCTGCAACCAACCGCGATTTGAAAACGGAAATAAATGAAGGTAAATTTCGCGAAGACCTTTTTTATCGTTTGAATGTTTTTGCAATTGAACTGCCGCCGCTGCGTGAAAGAAAGGAAGATATTGAGTTACTCGTAAAATATTTTGTTGAATTATTTTCTGCCAAAACCAATAAAACTGTAAGAAAAATAAAAGACGGTGCAATGGAGATTTTAAAAAATGCTTATTGGAAAGGCAACATACGTGAGCTCAAAAATATTATAGAACGTACGACGATACTTAGTGATTCAGAAACAATTGAGGTAAGTGATCTTCCTTTAGATATTCAACCTGTGAACGCAATAAATAATCCATTCGATTTAAATTTTATCGAAAAAAATCATATACAAAAGGTCCTTCAGCATACAAGTAACAACAAAACGGAAACGGCCCGGCTTCTTAATATCGGTTTAACAACGCTCTATCGCAAAATGGAAGAATACAACATCTCCAAATAATTTTCACCAGGTCATTTTGAAAAAGCACCCTTCCATTTTGGAAGGGTTTTCACGTTATATTTTTATTTGCAAAAATCTACCTCTAGGCTACAACCGAGCATTTACGGGCATTTTACGGCAAAAACCTTATCAAACAAATTAAGGGAACGGCATTTGGCATTTAAGGGCAAATCAACAGACATGCTCACAATCATTTTAATTATTGCAGTGCTTATTTGCTTCGCAATTTTTTTCAAATCAATCAACTTCTTCGATAAAATTTAAAACAATGATAGCACTCTTCATTCTTTCAATAATGGTGTTTTGTTACATCTGTTATGTACTTATTAAACCAGAAAAATTCTAAACATGAATACAGAAATTTTTGGCGTGATCGCTACTTATATTATTATGGTGTTACTGGCAATTCCGTTGGGACGCTACATCGGGAAAGTTTACAATGGCGATAAGACGTGGCTTGATTTCATTTTTAATCCTCTCGATAAATTATTTTATAAAGTGGGTGGCATTAAACCAAAAAATGAAATGACCTGGCAGCAAAATTTAGGTGCGTTACTTGTTGTCAATTTGGTTTGGTTCTTACTTTCTATGCTGGTCTTAATGAACCAGGGATGGCTACCTTTAAACCCGGATGCTAATCCATCGATGACGCCCGACCTTGCATTTAATACATCGATCAGTTTTATTTCCAACACCAACATTCAGCATTATTCCGGTGAATCTGCGGTATCTTATTTAGGGCAGTTGACGTTGATGTTATTCCAATTTATAAGCGCTGGTATTGGTATGGCTGCATGCGCAATTTTATTTTCCGCGATGAAGGAGAAGTCAACTGATAAGCTGGGTAATATTTATGTTTATTTTATAAAATCATGTACAAGAGTTTTATTACCACTGTCCATCGTTGTCGCAGTTATTCTTGCTTTCAACGGTACGCCGATGACCTTCAAAGGAAAAGATCAGTTAATTTCAATGCAAGGAGACACCATAAATGTAAGCCGTGGCCCATCTGCTGCAATGATTGCAATAAAACAACTGGGAACTAACGGTGGTGGCTTCTTCGGCGTTAATTCCGCACATCCGCTGGAGAATCCTAACTACTTTACTAATATGATGGAAAATGTCTGCATCATATTAATACCTATTGCTATGATTTTCGCATTAGGCTATATTTTGAAACGAAGGAAATTTGCGCTCATCATCTTTGGAATAATGACACTAGGTTTCCTGTTAATGGTGATACCGACCATCTATTTTGAGATGAAGGGTAACCCCGCTATTTCTCATATGGGCATTACGCAACATCTTGGGAATATTGAGGGTAAGGATGTCCGTTATGGAGCTGCATCATCCGCCTACTGGAGTATTTCTACAACCGTAACTTCTAATGGATCTGTCAATTCAATGCACGACAGCTTTATGCCGCTCTCAGGCATGTTTCAATTACTGGGCATGCAGATCAATGCATTCTTTGGTGGCGTTGGTGTAGGCTTCCTCAACTTTTATATTTTCATAATAATAGCCGTATTTATTTCAGGCTTAATGGTCGGAAGAACACCTGAATTCCTTGGTAAAAAAATTGAAGCCAGGGAAATGAAGATAGCAGCCATCATTGCATTGCTGCATCCATTTTTAATATTAGTAGGTACCGCTCTTGCATCACACATGTATGCACATGACCCCGCTACTTATGCCGGCTGGCTTAACAACCCGGGCAATCATGGATTTTCTGAAATGTTGTATGAAT
Organism: Ginsengibacter sp.; assembly: GCA_039935555.1. Classification (GTDB taxonomy): domain Bacteria; phylum Bacteroidota; class Bacteroidia; order Chitinophagales; family Chitinophagaceae; genus Ginsengibacter. The sequence continues at coordinate 7,188 of JBDTKB010000095.1, forward strand.
ATTCATCTGCTTCTGCAAATAACGGTAGTGAATTTGCCGGGCTTGGTGGTAACACGCAATGGTGGAACATAAGCGATGGCCTTGTGATGATACTTGGCCGCTTTCTGCCAATTATTGGCCCCATAGCTATTGCAGGCATTCTTGCAAAAAAGAAATATATACCTGAAAGTGCAGGCACACTTAAAACAGATACTTCCACATTTGGTATCATGGTTTTTGCTGTGATTTTTATTATAGCTGCCCTATCTTTTTTTCCGGCACTCGCATTAGGACCAATAGCAGAATATTTTGGAATGAAATAAATTATTAAGAAAGAATAGAAAGTAAAATTATGGCAAAAGATACATCGAAACTGTTTGAAGCAAGCCTGGTGAACACAGCGCTTAAACAGTCTTTCATAAAATTAAATCCACGGATTATGTTTCGTAATCCTGTAATGTTTACGGTAGAAATATGCACGGCAGTTATGCTTGCAGTTTGTATCTGGATATTTACCGGTGAAAAAACACAGGGCAGTTTAGTCTATAACCTGGTGGTATTCGGGGTACTGTTTATAACGCTATTGTTTGCGAATTTTGCGGAAGCAATTGCAGAAGCAAGGGGAAAGGCACAAGCCGATAGTCTTAGAAAAACAAGAGAAGAAACTCCTGCAAAAAAAATATTTCCTGTTGGTGAAATTCATACCAATGAAATAAAAATTGTTCCATCATCACAGTTATCAAAAGGCGACATTTTTCTTTGCGAAGCGGGTGATATTATACCCATGGATGGCGAAATCATACATGGTATTGCCACCATTGATGAAAGCGCTATTACCGGTGAAAGTGCCCCTGTAATAAGAGAAAGCGGTGGTGATAAATCTTCAGTAACAGGTGGAACAAAAGTGTTGAGCGACCAGATTAAAGTAAGAGTAACTACAGAACCTGGTGAAAGTTTTCTTGATAAAATGATTGCACTCGTTGAAGGTGCCTCACGTCAAAAAACCCCGAACGAAATTGCATTAACTATTTTACTGGCCGGCTTTACACTTATTTTTATAATAGTATGTATTACCTTAAAACCCTTTGGTGAATATGCAAACACGCCAATTACCATCGCAGCTTTTATCTCCTTGTTTGTATGCTTAATACCTACAACCATTGGAGGTTTATTAAGCGCTATTGGCATTGCTGGTATGGACAGAGCCTTGAGAGCCAACGTAATTACCAAAAGCGGCAAAGCAGTGGAAACTGCCGGTGACCTCGATACTTTATTGTTAGACAAAACAGGCACCATCACCATCGGTAATCGCAAAGCAACTAATTTTTATCCTGCTGATGGCATCGATATTAAAGCATTTACAGAAGCAAGCGCTTTATCGTCTTTTGCTGATGAAACACCCGAAGGAAAATCCATTATTGAATTATCTAATCTTAATAAACATTCTTTTGATACTAACGGTGCAAAGTTTATTGAGTTTACTGCAGAAACAAGAAGTAGTGGTATTGACTTACCGGGTGGAATAAGAATTCGCAAAGGTGCCTTTGATGCTATAAGAACGAAAGTTTTAAAAGCGGGAAATACATTCCCCGAAGAAACCGCTGAAAGAGTAAAAATTATTGCCTCCAATGGTGGTACACCGTTAGTGGTATCCGAAAATGAAAAAGTACTGGGCGTTATAGAATTGCAGGACATCATTAAACCTGGCATCAATGAGCGTTTTGAACGGTTGAGAAAGATGGGTATAAAAACAGTGATGGTTACAGGTGATAATCCCTTAACTGCAAAATTTATTGCCGAAAAAGCAGGTGTAGACGATTTTATTGCTGAAGCAAAGCCTGAAGACAAAATGAGCTATATAAAGAAAGAACAGCAACAAGGTAAATTAGTTGCCATGATGGGTGATGGCACCAACGATGCCCCAGCCCTTGCACAAGCTGATGTAGGAGTTGCGATGAATAGTGGAACATCTGCTGCTAAGGAAGCAGGCAACATGGTTGACCTGGATAATGACCCTACTAAACTGATCGAGATAGTTGAAATTGGAAAACAGTTATTGATGACAAGAGGAACACTTACTACATTCTCCATTGCAAATGATGTCGCAAAATATTTTGCAATTGTGCCTGCACTTTTTATCACCTCAATTCCGGCTTTGCAGGGATTAAATGTGATGCATTTGCACAGTCCTGAAAGTGCCATTTTATCAGCCGTAATTTTTAATGCCATAATTATTCCGTTATTGATTCCATTAGCTTTAAAGGGTGTTGCTTACAAGCCAATTGGTGCAAGCGCCTTACTAAGAAGAAACTTATTGATATATGGATTAGGTGGCGTAATAGTTCCCTTCATCGGTATCAAATTATTAGACATGATTGTAAGAATCTGGTTTTAGCATAAAAAAATTATAAAAATGAGACAACATATTCTTCCCGCATTAAGACTCACTTTAGTTTGCATATTAATATTTGTAGGTGCCTACACTTTATTAATATGGGGCATTGCACAAGCTGCGCCTAACAAAGGTGAAGGTGAAACCGTAATAGTAAACAATAAAGTAGCCGGTTATAAATTAGAAGGCCAAAGCTTTACCGCCGATAAATATTTTAATGGCCGTCCGTCTGCTGCCGGGTATCACGCGGATGCAAGCAGCGGTAGTAATAAAGGCCCGTCGAATCCTGATTATTTAAAAGGTGTACAGGCGCTTATAGATACTTTTATGGTGCACAATCCGTCGGTAAAAAGAGAAGCTATTCCTTCCGAACTGGTAACTTCTTCGGCAAGTGGACTGGATCCGGATCTTTCTCCGGAAGGAGCCTTGGTGCAGGTTTCAAGAATTGCCAAAACAAGAAACATTTCTGAAGAAACTCTAACCGCATTGGTTAAACGTCAAATTCAAAAACCGTTGTTGGGCGTTCTTGGTCCTGAAAAAGTAAATGTATTAGAACTAAATATTGAGTTAGATCAATTGAAGCAATAAGCGTATAATGACTTGAATTAAGTTTTGATAATAAACAACATAATTTCGAGATGTACAGCTTGTATTTTAAACAAATAAATTCACTTTATTGGTCCTGATATGAACCTTCGAGATAAAAATATCGATACATCCTTTTCTGAAGGGTTGCCTGAAACAAAAAGAAAAGGTACCCTGAAGATTTATTTGGGCATGAGTGCGGGCGTAGGCAAGACTTACCGGATGCTGCAGGAAGCGCACAGCTTAATGCAGCAAAATGTAAATGTAAAAATTGCTTATGTGGAAACGCATGGCAGAAAAGAAACACAACAATTAATTGAAGGCCTTCCCATTATTCCGCGGCGCGATGTTTTTTATAAAGGGAAAAAGCTGGAAGAATTGGATCTCCAGGCAATTTTTCTATTACAACCACAGGTAGTGATTATCGATGAATTGGCGCACACAAATATCCCCGGGAGCCATAATGAAAAAAGATGGCAGGATGTAATGGAAGTCATGGATGCAGGTATTAACGTTATATCAGCCGTAAACATTCAACATATAGAAAGCATCAATAATGAAGTAAAAAAAATTACAGGGATTGAGGTTAAAGAACGGATTCCTGATAAGGTTTTACAAATTGCTGACGAGGTAGTAAATATTGATTTAACTGCAGATGAATTAATAACGCGGTTAAAAGATGGTAAAATTTATGATCCAGCCAAAATTCAGCAGGCACTACAAAACTTTTTTCAGCCGGAAAAAATTTTACAATTGCGGGAGCTTGCTTTAAAGGAAGTAGCTGGCCAGGTAGAACGGAAAGTGGATTACCAGATCACCGCAAAACAAACCAATTTCCGCCACGAACATTTCCTGGCTTGCATTTCGTCTAATCATGAAATGGCACAACGCATTATTCGTAAAACTGCAAGGCTTGCTTCGTACTATAATAGTAAATGGTATATTTTGTATGTTCAATCTGCAAAAGAATCGCCTGATAAAATCCCATTAGCTATGCAACGGCATTTAATTAATAACTTTAAAATTGCGACCGAAGCCGGGGCAGAAATTATTAGAAAAAAAGGTGAAAACATTGCATCTGTTATTATGGAAACTGTAAATGAAAATGATATTACCACCATTTGCCTCGGAAAGCCGCACCTAACGCTCTTCCAAATCATTTTAAGAACAAGTGTATTCAACCAGTTGCTGAAAACACTTTCAAAAAACAATATCGATTTAATTATCCTTTCGTAAATTTTTATGCGCGTAAAAAGAAAAATATGGCTCGGGTCTTTCTTTATGTTTATACTGTTAGTTGTAACAGCAACTGTTGGAATTATTTTTATGGCGAATTTGAAAAAAGATGCAAAAAAAATATTACAAGATAATTACGAAAGCCTTTCTTATACCATTGAAATGGAGCAAAGTCTGGATACCATTCCACTCGTAAACAATATAACCATTCAGCGCTTCAATAATGCCCTTACCAGGCAAGAGCATAATATTACAGAGACTGGGGAAGCCCAGATCACGGCTAATTTAAGAAGTGCCTTTACCAATTTTACCAGGGGAGACACCAGTATAGGCAACTTAAAAAAACTGCATGAATCCATTCAAAATATTCTTGTTATAAACATGAAGGCGATTCAAAGAAAGGGCCAAAATGCAGAGAAGACGGCTGGCGATGCGCTTACTATTATAATTGCGCTAGGTGGAATCGTTTTTATAATTGGCTTGACATTCGTGATTAATTTTCCCGGCATAATCACTAACCCAATTTCAAATCTTACACAGGGCATAAAAGAAATAGCCAATAAAAATTATAAGCACAGAATTCACATTGACAATAAGGATGAATTTGGCACACTTGCAGATGCATTTAATGAAATGGCCGAACGTCTCGAATATTTTGAAAGCAGCAATTTAAATAAGTTGCTGCTGGAAAAAGCCCGTGCGGAGGCCGTAATAAATAGTTTGCGGGATGCAAGCATTGGTATTGATAAAAACGATCACGTCTTATTTGCAAACAAGCAGGCGCTGGAGCTTTTAGGGCTTTCCAGCGAAGACGTTGCGAACGTGGATGTAATTACCCTTAAAAAAAGAAATGATCTTTTTGCTTTTTTAATCGATAATAACAATTCAACCCCGTTCAAAATTGTTGTTGACAATAAGGAAAATTATTTTGTAAAAGAAGTAATGGATATAACCGAGGGCGACACACGAAATAAAGTGATTGTCTTAAAAAATATTACTTCCTTTAAAGAACTGGATGTAGCCAAAACAAATTTCATTGCAACAATATCTCACGAATTAAAAACACCGTTAGCGTCTTCCGATTTTAGCATCAAGCTTTTAGAAGATGAGCGCACAGGCAAGCTTTCACACGAGCAAAAAGAGCTGGTACAAAACCTTCGCGGGGATAACCAAAGAATCTTAAAAATACTAAGCGAGTTATTGAACATGGCACAAGTTGAAACTGGTAATATTCAGCTCAATATCCTCAAAGTGTCTGCCGGAAAAATTGTGCACAATGCTGTAGATGCCGTTATACAAAGTGCCAAAGAAAAAAATATTCATTTAAAAATTTCTGTTCCAAACGATTTACCCGATATAGAAGCAGATGAAGATAAAACAACATGGGTGTTAATTAACTTTCTTACTAATGCGATTAAATATTCGCCATCTAATCGCGACATAGAAATAAACGTAATCCCCCAAACAGGTACAGTAATTTTTGCTGTTGCAGATCATGGCCCCGGCATCGATAAAGAATATTTACCGCGCTTGTTTGAAAGATATTTCCAGGTTCCGGGAACCGGGCAAAAAGGTACTGGACTTGGCCTCGCAATTTCAAAACAATTCATCGAAGCACAGGCAGGCAAAATTTGGGCAGACAGCGAAATTGGTAACGGAGCTGTCTTCAAATTTAGTTTAAGGAGCTTATAGAATTTAAAAACACTTTTTGCTAACGATCATCTTTCCAACTATCCCCAGATGCACAATATAACTGCAAGATCATCTTAAATACATCAAGCGCGTTTATCTCTAAAAAAGAGTTGTACATTTTTGCATCAAATTAAAACATGATATTTTAATATCTTTTTTTATTGGATGATTATAAATTCGGGTTAGATTTACGTAACTGTTTATTTTCTGCCAGCCTACACGAAAAAACTTTCCCTAAAAAACAAAAAGAATATGGCCAAAAATGAGCGAAATATATTAAAACAATCATTACAAATTGCAGGCGATACCATCCAAACTTCCGGCAGTTCTCTATTGTATAAAAACTACCGATATACGCTTGATTCTATTATTGATTGTAAGGCCATAGCAAAATCAGAAAATCTTCACCGGGAACAATATGAGCTTGGATTAGTTGGTTTAATAATTTCGAATCTGAGGTTAATTATTGAGAATAATATTGCTTTTCATACCGACGGGCTCATCAAAGCCATCATTGAATCAAATGATTTTTCAGAAAAGGAAATTGAACAATTGAAGTATTACATCGATTTTTTTGACAGCGACAACAGGCCAAAAGATATTGTCGAAAAAGTTTTGCTTGACTGTAAATACAGCCACCTTGGTTTAATAAATGGATTTGAAAGAATGGCACTAATGCGTATCCAGGTTGAAGCAACCAGGGGAAAAAAAATTGATGATTTGGAATGGGAACAATTTTGCAAAGACTATTTTTTGAACCATAATTTTTACACAAAATATGCGCAGGAACATTATGGAAATTTAAGAAGTAAAAACTTTGCAGAAATTGAAAGGCGAATTGAAAAAATACAATTGGAGCAAAGCAAAGGCAAAAAAGTGGCTGTTGAAAATGACCTGATCTTATCGGATAAAGAAGGCGAAAATCTCTTTAAAATTGCTTTTAGAAATTATGTGAATTTAGTTGCCCTCGCCGACCGCAAGGCGCACCTGTTGATAGAAGTAAATTCTATTTTGGCTTCTGTAATCATTGGTTTTACAATTAAAAGATCAGACAATGACTCCAATTATTATCTTTTGCCAACTGTATTAATATTGCTCGTTGCAGGTTTTACTATTTTTTATGCAATATTAGCCAGTAAGCCACTGGCAGAGTTTAAGAACGATTTACCAGGCAAAGAACCTTTCTTTTTTGGCAGCTTTGACCGCATCGATCATAATTTTAAAAATGTAACATGGGAAAAATATTTTTCTGACATCAGCCAATTATTTAAGGGCGATAAAGAATACATATTTAGCGAGCTTATCCGTGAATCTTTCCAGGTGAGAAAAGTACTATCAAAAAAGTTTGGTTATCTCTCCATCGCTTACAAAATATTTATCGTCGGTCAACTTTCTTCAATAGGTATTTTCCTTGCTTTTATTTTATTGAAAAAGTAGGTAATAAAAATGTCAACCTGCCTTTAAATTAACCAATTTTTCATAGTCTTCTAAAGTATCAATATCAATTTTACCCTTTGGGAAAGGAATGGAAGTTGCCTTTTGTGGATAATGTTTTAATATTTTTTTTGCACCAGTATCGCCGGTAAGTTCCATCAATTGGCTAAAGAAACTTTTGTGAAAGAGAACGGGCGTGCCCAGGATATTTTCATAGCTGCTTGCTACAATTGGCAGACTTGATTTTTGCTGTTCTTTCAATAAATATTTCAATAAATAGTGCGTTACATATGGCTGATCGCAAACCATAAAAATTACTCCATCAGTAATTGGACTTATTTCCTGCAACGCATTCAAACCACAACGGATAGACGAAGAAATCCCCTCTTCCCAATTAAGATTTTTCATGATGTTGACTTTGGTTTCGTCCAATGTTTTAATAACCGCATCGTCATGCGCGCCTGTAACTGTTATTATGGGTTGCAAGCTGGTTTGCAGTGCTTCGTCAACTGCGTGTCGCAAAAGACTTTTTCCCTTGAAACTAATTAATTGTTTGGGTTGACCTAACCGGCCGCTGCTGCCGGCAGCAAGTATAATAATTGCGCAATGTTTAACAACGTAACGCATGATCTTAGTGGAACTTCTTTTGTTTATTAAGTTTTTCGCTCCCGGAATGAATAACGCCCCGTTTATTGCGCAACGAGCCGCCCTTAGTACCTGAGATCACCGCCTGTATTTCCCCGATGATACTAACGGCAATTTCTTCCGCCGTTTCAGCGCCAATTTCTAATCCTACGGGCCCATATATTTTTTGTAAATGTTGCCCGTCGATTTGAGTGCCTTGTGCCTTTATCTCATCGAGCATTCTTTCCAGTTTGAGCTTTGGGCCAAGCAAACCGATATACATTACATCATAAAGAATCAGCGCCTTCAGCATAGCAAGATCATAATTATAATTGTGTGTCATTAACACAAATGCAGTACGTTGGTCAATAGGAATTTGTTCTAAAACTTTTTCAGGCTTACTAACTATTACCTGGCAAGCACTTGCAAAACGCTCCAGCCGCGCATGTGTACCTCTGCCATCAATTATCCTTACATCCCACCCAAGTATATCCGCAATTTGCATCATCGGGATCGCATCATTTCCGGCGCCTATGACAACCAGCGAAACAGGAGGCTGTAAAAATTCAATAAAGGCAGTTACTGAAAAATTATTGCTCTTATAATTTTTGAATGAAGAAGTTTGCGCTTCCATCACCAACGCTGCATCTTCCATAATATCTTTTTTCAAATCAAAAAAAGGGATATCACCCGAAGTATTCCCGTTTTTTTCCATCAGCATGCAGGTGCCTGCATGTTCATTTTTCTTATCGTCCAAAGAAAATAGAGTAATTAATACACACTGCTGCCTTATCGCAATTGCCTTACGCAATAATTGAATTGGGTTATTATCATCATTAACATTTATAGGCTCAAACAATACCTGTATGATGCCGGCACAACCCAGTTGAATTCCAATTGTTGCGTCGTCTTCATCATTGGTATCGTACGTAACGAGCCTTGATTTTTGTTGAGATAGCACCATCATGGCCTTTCTCAAAGCATCGCCTTCAAGGCAACCGCCGCTAATGGCACCAGTGAGTTCCCCTTCATCGGTTACCAACATGCGTGCACCGGGACGGCGATATGATGAGCCATTTAAATGAACCACTGCAGCTAACGCAGCTCTCTTGCCTGAAAAAGTTGCAGCATCATAAGCTTTTATTATTTCACGAATTTCCTTCATACCTCGTCCCTAAAAAGATGTCCTGCAATTTATTCAGACTTACGCATATATTTTTTTGTTTTTCTCAAACGTATTATAACTGCCCGCAAATAATCGTTACTTTATTTTCTTTAGTGCGCCGCCGGAAAGGATGATAGCTGAACTATCGGCAATTTTTAAATCCAACGAATCTATTTGAGCGTGGCCAAGATCGAGCAACGAATAGCCTTGCACGTTAGCTTTTACTGATTGAATGGACATTGTTTCCTTGCTTTTAATTTCCTGTGCACCGGGGTCGAAGAAGATCAGATTGCCTTTTACGCTATCCGTGACAGTTATTTCTTTCCCTCTATTTGACGGAGTTTCATTATAATCCGGTGACATTTCAAAGATAACCTCCGAAGAATCTCTTTGTGAAATAGTAACCGTGTCGAGTGAGTTTATCATACTCTCTACTTCAAATTGTGACTTGCCAGCTATATTCACACTCATACTTTTTTGCTTCATTTTAAACATTTCGAAATTAGTATTAAAGCCATCTATTGATAACAACTGCGGTGAAAAAATCCGCACGGCAGTTATACCTTTCATCCAGAACTTCTCATACAAATTAGTAGGAATAAAATCAAAATTGATGAATAACGTATCATTAGCCACACGAGCCTTTATTTCACCGCCATGCCATCTTTTCCATTCCTGTAGAATACGAACAGAAGATTTCGGGCTTTGCTCGAAGGCAATTTTGGTACCATTACCGCCGCTTATTTTAAGATATTTAAAAGGTTGCTGAAGCACGTTTTCATAGTTCCAGTAAATATCAGTTTTATCTACTTTATCATATTCATTTCTGAGAATAATATTAGACGAAAGCAGTCCCCCGATTAAAACGACTAATAATGCCAGCAGAACTTTAGATGTAAATTTCATAAACTATTTTTTAAAATTTTCTTTTACAAACTGGTCGAATGATAATTTAATTTCTTTAAAATCTATATTCAAAAGATAAATGTTTCGCATAAACACAGGCAATTCATTCTCCATAAATTGTTCCCGCCGAAAATTAAGAATTCTTTCCATCGCATCATCTTCAATAAAATATCCTATACCTCTTTTATTGGTGATAATATCCCGTTGTTGTAGAATATCATAGGCTCTTTGCACCGTGTTGGGATTTACTTCCATGTTCACAGCAAGGTCTCTTATACTTATAACCTTATCGCCCAGTTTCCATTTTTTTAATAAAATCTGTTCGCAGACGTATTCTGCTATCTGAATATATATGGCTGGATTGTCTTTAAATTCCATTCATTCAATTTAAAATTCTTTTTCACGCAAACGGGTAAACGAAAGTATCCACAACAGGCCAGGAATAACAAACCAGATGCCATAGGTAAAAATTTTGCCAACAACATCAGGCAGTTCAATAGTGCCCTCCTCTTTTCCTACAGGCATGGTCACGTGATTAAAGGCACCCGCATCATTAAACTCCCCAAATAACAACTTTGCCATTAGCCAGTTTATTCCGACGATACCAATAGTAAGAATGCAAATGCTGATTGCTGATTTAATAAAAGGTTGTTTATTGAAATATAGCGAACCAACTAACATAGCACCCGTAAAGAACAAGAATGACTGATAAACTTTACCCGCAACAATGCCATTAAAACTAAAAATATAAACTGACTCATACTGCTCCTTGTAAAACGGTGACGATACATCTAAACTTTTGTGATAAAGCCCTACAAAACCGGCATCCATAATCCGGTAAAACATAAAAAATATTGCGGGGTATAAAACAGCGGCTATTAAAATAGCGCAAAGCCATTTTTCGAAATTGGAAGCGGGCAATGTAAGGAAAGAAGAGCCGCTGGCGTTTGAAGAAAAATAGCCGAAAACAATAGAAGACAAAAGGCAACTGCCAATAGGAAGCCCCCAGATGAAAGACAGATTTTGTGCAGCTCCAAATCCTGCCAAAGTTTTTGCAACATAATATAATATGAAAACAAGCGTGAGTAGCAAGCCGGTAAATCCGAATATTTGTACTGGTCTCTCCAATAAAGTTTTTTTTACTAACCAGCCAAATCTTTTTATACTAAATGTATTATTCATGCATGATTTTTTTAAAATTCTTTCTCACGTAAACGCGAAAATGAAAGCAACCATAATATGGCTGGAAAAACACCGATAATGGTATACAGGAAAATTTTACCAATACGCGAAGGCAATTCAATGGAGCCAATTTCTTTTCCTGCCCGAATAGCAACATGATTAAATGGTGCTGCATCTTCTATACTTCCGAAAAGCCCAATGGCCATTAACCAGTTTAGCCCAAACGCGAAAATAAAGACGGCGCATAAAAGGAGTGCCACTTTTATTACGGCCGCCTTATTAAAATAAAGGCCTCCAAGCAACATTGCCCCTGTGTAAATAAAAAACATAATATAAATGTTTCTTGCTATAATTCCATTCAAATCAAACGCGTAAACCTGTTCGTACTGCTGCTTATAAAAAGGGGAAGCTTTGTCTAGACCATTATGATAAATTGCCACAAAACTGCTATCTATTATTCCGTAGAATATTAAAAAGATAAGTGGATATAAAACTCCCGTAATCAGAATCGCACAAAACCATTTTTCGAAATGCGATGCAGGTATTGTCAAAAATGATGATCCGCTTGCATTGGTTGAAAAAAATCCAAAAGAAAAGGAAGCCAGAAAGAAACTGCCCGCTGTCATTCCAACAAAAAATGTCAGTCTTTGAGCCATATCGAAACCGCTCAATGTTTTTAAGACCGCATATAATATCAAGGTGACCGCAAGCATTAACCCGGTGAAGCCATAAGTATTCATTGGCCGTTCTAACAAGGTTTTTTTAAAAAACTTTCCAAATCTTTTTATATCGAAAGTATTATTCATGATAGCTGATTAATAATGAAAAATTGATTTTGCCATCACAGGATTTTCAGTAATCGCATTGAATAAATGTTCGAGATTTACTTTTGAATCTTCATGTTCGGTATTTTCCATCACAACAGCGTGCCCTTTTAATGAATCTTCAGCATACAAGACTTTGCCAGTTGCTGGAAGCTCGCTCACTGATTTAAAACAGAGCTTATCGGATATGTTCTTTATGGACTCATTTAAAAGCAACTCCCCACTATCAACAATAATTACGCGGTCAATTAAATTATCAAGGTCGCGAATCTGGTGGGTGGAAATAAAAATAATCTTATCATCTGTGAATATGGAAGCAATTAATTTTCGAAATTTTATTTTAGAAGGAATATCCAAACCATTAGTCGGCTCATCCAATAACAAAACGCGCGTATTGCAGGCTAATGCAAATGCAATGATGAATTTTTTTTGCTGGCCAAAAGAAAGAGAATTCAATTTGCCGGTATCTTTAACATCGAGCTGATCAAGATAGCTGTAAAATTGTTCTTCGCTAAAGGCTGGATAAAATGGCGCAAATAAATTTTTGTATCGCTTTATGGTTAATGCAGGAACATATACTTCTTCGGGTATAAAATATATCGTCTCTAAAAAAGAAGGCCATCTTTTTTTCGGAGTAAATCCATTCACAGAAATGCTGCCACCTTTTGGAAATAATAAGCCGATAAAATTCTTAAGCAAGGTTGATTTGCCGGCGCCATTTTTTCCAAGTAGGCCATAAATGCTTCCCTCTTCAATTTTAAGGCTTAAATTTTTATATAAAAGTTTTTTCTTTTTATACCCAAAAGTTAAATTATCGACCTGTATCATGGTGTATTAGTTAAGTAGTACACCGCAAATATAGAGGCAATTATTTATTCAGCAAATATTTTTTTAGATAGTTCCTCTAAAATCCAACTCTTGTAAATTTCCTTTCTTTCTCAACAAAATCTTGTATAAAGTTTGCGATTTTGTTATTAAGATTAAATAATTCTTCACCTTTATAACCAAGCATTCGTATAATCAACCCATTGACAGGCAATTTGGAAATACCGAACTCAACTTCTTTTATTTCAATTAAAATTGCTTTACATGCTTCTGCAATTATAACCATATCCACATCACTATTTATAAACAACAGAGTAGACTGGTGCGTAAATCCTTCGAGTTGCCCGATAGCCCGGATGTTGTTTTTTAACGGTTCCAGTAAAACATTTTCTTTTATGATCAACCGCTCATTCAGAAAAATATTTGTAACAGAATGAAACTTCGTAAACTGAAATTCTTCGCCGCTTAATTTTCTTCCGCAGGCAATAATCTCAGACCAAACAATGTGATGGACTTTTTTTAAGAAAATATTATTTACAGAGGCAAAATCTGAATCCTTGTGAGGTACCACTGGGTGTGGCAAAAAATAAAATGAGGCGCCATTCGCAACATGTACATTCATTAACTGGCTTGCATTTTTTATCATAGTAAACAACCTTTGAAACCCCTGCGTAGTTATATGCAATCGGGCATTTTCTTCCACATCAATATCAATCTGGTAATGATCATTATCCAAAATGCCGGGAGACGAACTGGTAATCATTAGCCTTAATAAATTTTCCGATTTATTTTCGCTGATGTTGGCAATTTTAAAGGGTTGCGCCGCATAAGAATGCTTTAAAAATGTTTTAGAATTCTTATAACCAGCTACGATATGTAATACCTGCTTTACCTGCATAGTCCGGGTTCCTCCACATCTTCTAACAATGTATATTTTTTTATCCAGCAAATAACATCATTCAATCCGCAACCGTCCATTAAATTAGTAAATACGAATGGGTTTCCTTTGCGCATTGTAGCAGCATCGCGATGCATAACATCGAGATCAGCCTTCACCAAATGAGCAAGATCCGTTTTATTAATTACCAATAAATCGCTTCTTGTAATTCCAGGGCCACCTTTGCGTGGAATCTTATCTCCGCCCGCAACATCGATCACAAAAATAGTAACGTCTGCAAGGTCTGGACTAAAGGTTGCTGATAAATTATCACCACCGCTTTCAATAAAAATTATTTGAACATCACCGATACGCTTCGCTATTTCTTCAACTGCTTCTAAATTCATACTTGCATCTTCGCGAATGGCTGTATGTGGGCAACCGCCCGTTTCCACACCCATAATACGGTCTGCGGTTAACAAACTATTTTTTGTAAGAAATGCAGCATCTTCTTTTGTATAAATATCATTCGTAATAACAGCAATGCTATAATTTTTATGCATCGCCCTTATAAGCCTTTCTATCAGTGCGGTTTTGCCAGAACCCACGGGTCCTGCAATGCCAATTTTTATATATTTTCTTTGTTCCATTTTAAGACATGTATAAACGTGAATACAATTGTTCATGCTGCATGCAGCGAATATCAAAACCGGCGCAACAATAGCCAACGAGGTTTTCATCCGGATTCAAACTTGCATGCGCCAGTTCATTTATTAAAGGAAATAATGCCATCAACATTTCCTGTCCAACCTGCTGGCCCAAAGGAATAAGCTTTACCGCATTGGTAATGAAACCGGTTGCCGCATTATAATAAAACGCCACCAGCATTTCTTTCTTGTCTATATTCATCGCGTGAGCTAATAAAGAAAAAGAAATGCAATAATGACCAAAGGCAACTTTAGCATTGATTTCTTTTTTATACGCTTCTGGCAAAATGAAATCGTTGTTAGATTCAAAAATCTTCAGCAAACGTATCCCTAATTTATTACTTGCAAACCTTGCTTCCATAGGCAACTTTACCGCATTGCAAAGTTCATCGAACGTTATAATTTTTTTTAAATCATTTACGCAAGCGGCATCATAAACAAGTGATGCAAGCGCCGCGTCCGTATAAAAAAAATTTTGTGACAGTTGATGAGTTATAAATTCGCGCGCGCTGTCTCTATTATTGACAATATTTTGCTGTACATAGGTTTCAAGTCCTGCCGAATGCGAAAAACTGCCAATGGGTAGAGCAGGATCACAAAGATGTAATAACGATAATAAGTTACTTGAGTCCATTAAACGGAAGTTGAAAGCTTCGTAATTTTTTTGAAGAGACTATCGGTACCGCCTACCTGCAAATGAGGCAAAACCGTTGTTCTGAATTGATTATTTAATTTGCGCATTTCAATCTTTACGTCGTAGGCTGAGGCAAGTAAATAGTTGTGCAGCGGAACTTCGTACGGAACTAACAATTCGTTGCCTTCATAAAATAAAGGAAGGTGTTTATTACCTATTTCATAACAAACAGATGAAGCTGAAAGCATTGACTGCGGCCCGATTACAAGGCATTCGCAGCATTTTATCTCAATCGCTATAATTTGCTTTTCATCTCGCCACAATATGTCGCCATCTTTTAAATCCGGATTCTCACCCAGGAATTTCAAAATAATTTCCACACCTGATTTAGTGCTCTTGTGAAGAATACGCTTTTTGGTTTCATACCATTCAATCTCCAGCATATCAATAATGAGATCGTTGTTTGAAAGCGAATTAATATTCCCCGATTTTTCCTGGATGAGCATAAAGTCGTTCTCCGTTTTAAAATAAAAAATATCGCTGTGCCAAAGCCACTTCAGTCGCCGGTTCACAAGTAATTTTTTCTCCATCAACTTTCACTTCGTACGTTTCAGGGTTCACATCAATCTGTGGCGTTTGATCGTTATGTATCAAATCTTTCTTGCCAATATTCCGACAATTTTTCACTGGTAAAATTTGTTTTTGCAAGTCATATGATTTTACAATTCCGTTATCCAGGGAAATTTTCGAAACAAATGTGATGCAAGTTTTATATAAAGCTTTTCCATAGGCACCAAACATATGCCTGTAAATAACAGGTTGCGGCGTAGGAATAGAAGCGTTTGGATCTCCCATTTTGCTGGCAATGATCATCCCGCCTTTAATAATCATTTCAGGTTTTGCACCAAATAATGCGGGCTTCCAAAGAACAAGGTCTGCGAATTTTCCAACTTCGATTGAACCAACATAAGTCGAGATGCCGTGCGTAATTGCAGGGTTGATCGTATACTTCGCAACATATCTTTTCACCCTGAAATTATCATTGTTGTTATTTTTATCTTGTGGCAAAAACCCTCTTTGTTTTTTCATTTTATCAGCGGTCTGCCAGGTCCTTGTTATCACCTCAGCTACCCTGCCCATGGCCTGGCTATCAGAACTCATCATGCTGAAGACGCCCATGTCATGTAAGATATCTTCTGCAGCAATTGTTTCCGGGCGTATCCGGCTATCCGCAAAAGCTACATCTTCCGGTACCGACTTATCAAGATGATGGCAAACCATCAGCATATCCAAATGTTCATCGATTGTGTTGATAGTATATGGCCGCGTAGGATTGGTGCTGGAGGGCAAAATATTAGGATACATCGCCGCCTTAATAATGTCCGGCGCATGGCCGCCGCCGGCTCCTTCAGTATGATAGGTATGAATCGTTCTGCCATTAATCGCATTGATGGTATCTTCTAAAAAACCGGCTTCATTTAAAGTGTCTGTATGAATAGCGACCTGCACATCTAAGGCATCAGCTACCTGCAAGGCAGCATCAATCACAGCAGGCGTTGATCCCCAATCTTCATGTATTTTAAGACCGATAGCACCGGCTTCCACCTGCTCCGTTAGTGGTGGTATAGTCCCGCAATTTCCCTTTCCTAAAAAGCCAAGATTCATCGGAAAAGCTTCAGCACTTTCCAGCATTTTTTGAATGTTCCAGGCGCCCGGTGTCACTGTGGTTGCGTTAGTACCATCAGCCGGGCCGCTGCCACCACCCAACATGGTTGTGATGCCGCTAAACAACGCATGATCTATCAATTGAGGACAAATGAAATGTATGTGCGAATCTATTCCGCCGGCAGTTGCAATTAAGCCTGCGCCACCATGCAATTCTGTCGAAGCACCAATGATCATATTTGCGTCTACGCCATCCGTTATATCCGGATTACCTGCTTTGCCAATGCCTACAATTTTTCCATCTTTTATGCCAATATCCGCTTTTACTATTCCCCAATGATCGATGATTAGCGCACTTGTAATTAAAAAATCAAGTACACCTTCATCTCTTTTAGCGGTAGAAGATTGCGCCATTCCATCGCGGATCGTTTTGCCCCCACCAAATTTATTTTCCTCCCCATAAATTGTGTGATCTTTTTCGACTTCTATAATGAGTTCTGTGTCTCCCAGTCTTACTTTATCTCCAACAGTAGGGCCATACATGTTGGCATATTTTATCCTGTTAATATGAAGGCTCATGCTTTTTTATTTTTAAAATTCTCGGCGGATATTTTTGTCAGCGAGTTTTGTTTAACTGTTGCAGCGTCTACGCTCCCGTTTACCAAATTATTGATGCTGAATACTTTTCTATTTCCGCCGAAGGCAACCAACTCCACTGATTTTTCTTCGCCGGGCTCAAAACGTACCGCCGTGCCCGCTGCAATATTTAAGCGCATGCCAAAGGCTTTTTCCCGGTCAAATTCCATTTGCCTGTTCACTTCAAAAAAATGAAAATGTGAGCCGACTTGTATAGGCCTGTCGCCGGTATTAGCTACAGCGATGATTACAGTCGCCTGGCCAACGTTACATTCAATATCCTTTGTTCCAACAAAATATTCTCCGGGTATCATAATTAATTTTTTAAGTATTACCTGATGGGATCGTGAACGGTAACCAATTTTGTTCCATCAGGAAAAGTAGCCTCTATCTGTACTTCCTGTATCATTTCGGGTATGCCTTCCATAACATCTTCGCGGGATAGAATTGTAGCGCCATACTGCATGAGATCAGCAACAGTTCTGCCGTCGCGTGCAGCTTCCTGCAAACGACTGCTGATGAGCGCAATCGATTCGGGATAATTTAACTTCAACCCCCGTGCCTTTCGTTTCTCTGCAAGCTCACCGGCGAGGAATAACAATAATTTTTCTGATTCTCTTGGTGTTAAGTGCATGTAATAAATTATTGGTTTGAAATACCAGGCGATCGCAGATGCTAAATGTAAAAAGAATAATTAAGAAATTAAGCAGCAAGCAAAGAAAATCTGCGAATAAACGTCGAGTAAGATATCATATTAATTAATCGCCTGTTTTAAAACCAAATTTTGCATAAATATTTTTCGCTTCTTTGCTTACCAGGAAATTCATAAAATCTGTTGCAGCTCCTTTGTGCGGCGCTGCTTTTAGTAAGCCGGCAACATAAGTCGCTTCTATATTTTGGGCTAACGGGATTTCAATAGTTTCAACCGGGTTACCAATCATTTGCTGGTAATGGGCTTCTGTGAACCAAACTGGCGCGACATCAGACTGGTTATATAAAATGCGCATGGGGGATTGCCGGTGATGTATCTGTGTTAAAAAAGTAGTGCCATCTTTTACTTTAGTTTGCATGATAGCTTCCTTCAATTGTTCGCCTCCGGCTTTAACATAGGCTTCCTCTATTCGCTTTCCAATTCCCTCCCACTCCGGGTTGGGCATGCTTACACGCACATCATTTCTTCCTAAATCCGCCAGGCTTTTGATATGTTTAGAATTACCTTTTTTCACCATAATTGCCAGGCGGTTTTTAGCATAAACCTCGGTCCTGGAAAACCATTCGGGTGTCATATCGATACGGGTTTTGCCGGCAGTGTAAACGTCAGGTAACAAATCAATTTTTAAATTACCAATCGTAACAGAGCCACCGGCAATTTGTTTGGCTAAAATACCCGGTGGTAAAGTTTCCACGAATATTCTTTTATATTTAGGAAAGGCTGACCTGAAGGCAGCGATCAATTCATCGACAACCATAAATTCGTTTCCTGCAAAAAATATAACCAGTTGCGGGTTATTAATGTCTCCAAATAAATCAGGAACATTATCTACTCCCGGTACGGTGAAGTTTACAGCGCTTTTCGGCGGCGTGTTCCAGGGCGGGTCGTATTGATGGTTATTTTCCTGGGCTGTTAATGACCCCATGAAAAATATCAGCAATATAAAAATTAGGGAAATTATTTTTTTCATAAAAGATTTAAGGCTTAACGACGGACCATCCTTGTGACTGGCGAATAATTAATTCTCCGGTGCCGCTCGGCACAACCGCTATAAAATTAAACAACTGGTCGCGGGTAATTTTTCGCTCTTTTAAAGTGTTATTACATTGCGCAACAATTACGCCTTTTTCCACAAGATCCTTCAAATCATTTTCGTATTCTGCGCCTTTCAAATATGCGTCGGTGCCTCCGCTAAAAGCTATCAGTTCAATGTGAAGTTTACCTTTCAACCGTTCGTCATTAAGCGCATTATTAATATTTCGTATGGCTTTATGAATAATTTTAGGATCGTTTGAATCTAATTGAAAAATGGCGTTGTAAGTTTTTTTCGGAGCGCTCGCGCCGGTAAAATCAATATTTTTTTGAACTGCAGCATTGTTCGTTTGGGCATTGACACCAGTGCTTAATAGTGTAAAGCAAAAAATAATAAAAGATAAACGTTTCATGAAGCAAATTTTAAATTAGTAATTTTTTATGATGAAGGTAGCACATACCGCACCAAACATTTTACAATAAAGATCAGTTTATGTTGATCCAGTTTTTTAAAAGTTTTTATTTTAGAACGACAACTTTATTCCGAAAAATTAATAGTTAATATAGCAGGTATGTTATCTTGTATAAACAATTCTTACAAATAATGACCACCCCGTTTTTGCAAGTGATGATCTTTTTATTAGCAGGCATTGCGATAATTGTATTGCTCACTGCAAAATTGAAAGTTCATCCATTTTTTGCGCTATTGCTGGCTTGCTTTGTAGTTGGCCTTGGTGTAGAAATGCCGGCAGCGCAGATAATTGATACGATAAAAGATGGCTTTGGAAACATTATGAAATCGCTTGGTTTTATTATTGTGCTGGGAACAACATTGGGCGTGCTTCTCGAACATACGGGGAGCACAAAAGTTATGGCTTCGTTCATACTTAAAATTGTGGGTGAAAAACAGGCTTCACTAGCAATGAGCATCACCGGCTTTGTGGTCGGCATGCCCATTTTTTGCGATTCAGGTTTCATTGTGTTGAGCGGGCTCAATAAGTCTTTGGCGAAGCATACCGGCACATCCATTGTTATTATGAGCGTTTCACTTGCAACAGGTTTACTGGCCGTTCATTGTTTGATTCCTCCTCACCCCGGCGCAGCGGCAGCGGCTGTTACTATAGGCGTTGATTTTGGAAAATTGATTTTAACAGGAATACTGGTAGCCGTTCCCGTTATGATCGTTGGTTACCTTTGGGCCAATTACGCAGGCAAGAAAATTTTTATTCCTGTTGCCGGGGAAGAAATAATTGCTGAAGCAAAAGCAAAACCCCCATCTGTTATTAATGCATTTTTACCGGTAATAATTCCGATAGTATTAATAGCGCTGAAATCTTTTTTAGCAATCGAAAAATCTGTTGTAGGCTTCTGGCACAATATTTTTTCGGTATTGGGAGATCCTGTAATCGCATTAGCGATCGGTGTTTTACTTGCATTTAATTGCAGCAGATCCTGGACCAAAAACACATTAAGCAAACAATTACAGGAAGCTGCTGAAAAGGCGGGAAGCATACTGGTTATTATTGGAGCGGGTGGTGCATTTGGCGCAGTATTAGCCGCAACAAAAATCGGTGAGCATTTTAGCAGCGTATTGCCTTTGGGAAGCCTGGGAATACTTTTTCCTTTTTTATTAACTTCTATTTTGAAAACAGCACAAGGCTCATCAACGGTTGCAATTATCACCGCTGCGTCTATTGTACAACCGTTACTAACTGCTTTAGGCCTGGAGAGCGAAACAGGAAAATTACTTTGCGTTTTATCAATGGGCGCCGGATCTATGATGATCTCTCATGCCAACGATGCCTATTTTTGGGTGATAGCAAAATTTTCAGGCCTGGATATGAAGACAATGCTTAAAGTTTATTCCGTAGCTACTTTGTTTATGGGTTTAACTGCGCTGCTAATGGTGTATCTTTTATCATTAATTATGTGACGCCTTACAGAAAAGAATTTCTTTTCATTACATCTTTAAAAAAATATCATGCACATTCTTTTAGCACTAAATGCCTTTAAAAATAGTCTCGATGCAACTAATGTTGCAAAAGCTTTAGGCAAAGGTTTGAAAGAAAGTAAATTGAACTGTACGCTTGACTATTTTCCTATAGGCGATGGTGGTGATGGAACAGCCAGTCTAATATTAAAAAAGTTTAATGGCAAAATAATAAAAGTAAAAGTTGATGACCCGTTGGGTGGAAAAATAAAAAGCCACTTTGGCGTAATAGAAAAAAACAAAACAGCGGTAATTGAATTAGCAGATGCTTCCGGAATAAAATTAATAAAACATGCTAACTTGGATCCGCTGCACGCTACAACCTATGGCACCGGCGAATTGATTAAATGTGCATTGGATAAAGGCGCAAACAAGATCATCCTGTGTATTGGCGGAAGTGCAACTATTGACGGCGGAACCGGAATATTACAAGCGCTCGGAATTCAATTTGTTGATAAGAAAAATAAAAAATTAAAGACCTTACCTGCAAGTTTGGTGAATCTTGCGGCAATTGATGTTACCGGACTTGATAAAAGAATTCTGGATTGTGAAATCATTATTCTTTGCGATGTTGAAAACACATTGCTAGGCACAAATGGCGCAGCAAACATTTTTGGTCCGCAAAAAGGTGCGACTCCAAAGATCGTTGCAGTACTTGAAAAGGGGCTAACTAAATTTTGTAATACAACCATGGCTACATTCGGCAAAGACATGTCAGAGATAAAACATGGTGGCGCATCTGGCGGTGTGGCTGCAGGTTTAGCTACTTTTCTAAATGCAAGAATTGTTAACGGTATAGATTATTTTCTTAAAATAACTGCCTTTGATGCAGCATTAGAAAAAGCAGACTTAGTTATCACCGGCGAAGGGAGTATTGACGAACAAACGCTGAATGGGAAAGGGCCGTTTGGGGTAGCGTTAAAAACAAAAGAAAAAAATATTCCTGTGATTGGCATTGCTGGTAAACTGCCAGGTACAATAAGTGATGAATTAAAAAATTATTTCGACGTTTTAATTTCTATCAATAGTGAGCCATATAAAATGAAGCATGCAATAAAAAATACAAGATATAATTTAATACGAACGGGAAAAATTATCGGCGATCTACTCGCTCTACAAAAAACAAAAATGCCCGGCTAATAAGAAATAAAAAATTGTTTCACGCAAAGATACATAAGAAAATAAGGCGCAAATATCTACTTGCGACTTTACCTCTTTCTTTGGGAGACAATATTAAATGGTGCATTCATTTAATTACCTGGGCGAAGCCGTTAATAGTAATTCAAGAAAAAAGGCAACCGGATAATTTGTTTCAATAAAAAGTGCTTTTCAAACTAACGGTAACACCTACACTAAAAAAATTTCTGCCGTCCGCTTGGAATAGTTCAATGATAATTTTCTTTTAAAAGAATATTGTTCGCTGCAATTTTCGAGTCAGTTTTTTCTACAACACGCCGGTAAATATTCATGTCGATCGCGTTCTCACTTTTTGCAATGATAACCGTTGCTATAGTGTTGCCAATAAAATTAATGATGGCCCGTCCTTCACTCATAAAACGGTCTACTCCAATAAGTAATGCCAACCCTTCCAGCGGAATAACTTTTAGCGCAGTTAGCGTAGATGCCAGAACAATAAACCCGCTTCCGGTTACACCGGCCGCCCCTTTGCTGGTGAGCAATAAAATTCCAATTATAATTAGTTGTTGCCCTAACGAAAGATTTATATGAAACACCTGTGCTAGAAAAATTACGCTCATGCTTAAATAGATGGTGGTACCATCAAGATTGAAGCTATAACCTGCAGGAATCACCAGCCCTACAACTTCCTTTTCACAACCTGCGGCGGTCAGCTTTTGCATTACCGAAGGAAGTACTGCTTCGCTGCTGCTCGAGCCCAAAACAATTAAAATTTCTTCTTTTATATAGCCCAATAATTTCCATAAACTAAACTTATAATAACAACAGATGAGGTTTAGTACAATAAAAACAAAAAGGATGCTTGTGATGTAAAATGACAACAATAATTTGCCTAACACAAGTAAGGTTCCAAAGCCGAATTTTCCAATTGTATAGGCCATACCGCCAAACGCTCCAACAGGGCTTAGCTTCATAATAATTTTTAAAACATTGAAAAGTATTTTATTTATTTTTTCAAAGTTTATAAATATGCTCTTGCCCGAATCGCCCATCCATTTTAAGCCAATACCGAAGAGAATACTAAAAAAAAGCACTTGTAAAATATCGCCTTTGGCGAAAGCATCTACAACATTTGGCGGAACGATATGGGAAAAAAATTCTCCCCAATTCAAGGCTTTAGCCTGGTTGCTTATTTCAGTAATTTGTTCGCCGGGAGCATGTGAAATAGTTATGCCTGCGCCAGGCTTCACTACATTCGCCACTACCAACCCGATTATTAAAGCGAGGGTGGTAACCACTTCAAAATAAATTAATGCTTTTCCTCCTACCCTTCCAACTTTCTTCATATCGCCTGCGCCCGCAATTCCTGTAACAATAGTGAAGAAAATTACTGGTGCTATAACCATCCGGATCATGTTGATGAACGTCTCGCTTATCAACTTTGCAGCAGATGAAAAAGATGGGAACAACCAGCCTACAATTACTCCCAGGATTATCCCGATGATCACCTGCACATACAAGACCTTAAAATATTTCATCTTTTATTTATTCGCCTTCTTGTTTACGGGTGATTTGCTAATTCATTTAAACAAATAAGTTAACCAGTTTTTTCTAAAGAAAAAATTATATGCGAAAAACCAAAAGTTTAGGAGATGAAAACCAGTTTGTTGGCTTCATTAATTTCATCAAGGGAAATGGTGTGGCCCATATTATCATACAGCTTCACCGTAACATCAGCGTGCATATTTTTAAGAATTTTTTCGCTGGCCTTTACTCTGTCAACCGGAACATGTGGATCAGGGTTGCTGCTACCGAGAAATACTGGAGTGTTTTGAAAATCGCCGTTATAATTTAAAGAATTTATTCTGTCGCCAATTAAGCCTCCGGTAAATGCTACTACACCACCATACTTTGTGGCATTTCTTGTTACAAACTCCAACGTTAAGCAAGCACCCTGGGAGAATCCTGCGAAATAAATGTGCTCAGTTAAAAAATTTTGGAGTTTTAAATCATCGACTATTTCATTGAGCGTTGATAAGGCCGAAGATAACAATGGGTCATTTTGCGATAAAGGCGACAAGAAGGAATATGGATACCAACTATTGTCTTTTGCCTGGGGCGCAATTAATGCAAAATCCTTCACATTCAAATGTTCAGCGAGGCCGAGAATATCTTCTGCATTTCCACCACGGCCATGTACCATTATTAATACTTTTGAAGCCTCGTTCAAACTTTTGCCTGCGACTAATATGTTTTTACTATGAATATTATTTTTATTGGGCATAATTTAAACGCGTAAATCATTCTTGTTTTACGGTAGTAATT
>JBDTKB010000096.1:0-12949 GCA_039935555.1 Ginsengibacter sp.
TCCTGAAAATTGTATTGCTGCATTGGTAAAAAAAAGAATAACTAATCTTACATGCATTTCAAACAATGCCGGTGTTGACGATTTTGGAATTGGTTTATTATTGCAACAAAAGCAAGTTAAAAAAATGATCGCATCATATGTGGGTGAAAACGCTGAGTTTGAAAGACAATTATTAAGTGGAGAATTAGATGTTGAATTAATTCCTCAAGGCACACTTGCTACCAGGTGTATGGCGTCAGGGTATGGAATGCCGGCGTTTTTTACTCCGGCAGGCGTTGGAACTGAAGTTGCTCAAGGAAAAGAATTAAGAGAATTTAAAGGGAAACAATACTTAATGGAATATGCATTTGATGCAGATTTTGCATTAGTAAAAGCATGGCGCGGCGATACTACTGGCAATCTTATTTATAAAGAAACAGCCAGGAATTTTAACCCACTAATGGCTATGGCCGGCAAAATTACTATTGCAGAAGTTGAAGAATTGTTAGAACCCGGCGAGCTGAATCCCAATGAAATTCATACTCCGGGAATCTATGTTCACCGGATTTTTGAAGGTAAGAATTACGAGAAAAGAATTGAACAAAGAACCGTTAGTAAACGGGATGTTTAGTTAAATCTACAGGAATCACTGTTCGAAAAAAAACGTTCTTACCTTCTATAATTTTACACTTTCATATAAGGATCATGCTAGATAAAAATCAAATAGCCCAACGAATCGCCAAAGAATTGAAGGACGGATTTTATGTAAATCTCGGAATTGGTATTCCTACGCTTGTTGCTAATTTTATCCCTAAAGGAATCGACGTTGTTTTTCAATCTGAAAATGGATTGCTAGGTATGGGTCCATTTCCGTTGGAAGGAGAGGAGGATGCTGACTTGATTAACGCAGGCAAGCAAACGATTACCACTTTGCCTGGTTCTGCATTCTTTGATAGCGCTATGAGCTTCGGAATGATCCGCGCAGGTAAAGTAGACCTCACGGTTCTTGGGGCAATGGAGGTAAGTGAAAAAGGCGATATATCCAATTGGAAAATTCCCGGTAAAATGGTGAAAGGAATGGGTGGTGCTATGGATCTCGTTGCCAGTGCAAAAAATATTATTGTCGCGATGATGCATACTAACCCCATGGGCCACTCGAAATTATTAGCCAAATGCACGCTTCCTTTGACAGGTATTGGCTGTGTAAAAAAGATAGTTACTGAACTCGCGGTTTTAAATGTTGGTGATGGCGGCTTTGAATTGATTGAAAGAGCTCCGGGTGTTTCAGTTGAAGAGATTCAGGAAAAAACTGCGGGTAAACTTATTGTGAAAGGAGACGTTCCCGAAATGACTTTTGAATGAAAATACAGGAGAAAGTACGAAAGATGCCCACAAAATATACTGAGGTTATATTGGCAGATAATTAGTCTATTAAACCGTTTTTCATTGCGAAAAAAACCAATCCAACTGAATTTTTCACGCCAAATCTTTCCATAAGTCTGTCTTTTATTGCTTCTACAGTTCTTGCACTTATGTCCATTTTTGCTGCTATTTCCTGAGCAGTACATTCGAGGCAAACAAGTGAGAGCACTTCTTTTTCCTTATCGCTTATTACGACTTCACTGTTGAGATTGGGATTGAATTTTTGCCTTGCGTAATTTTTTTTGATGAGTACCCTGTTGACGAAGTTGTTCAAATAAAACCCGGTCCTCATCACATCCATAATACCCTGTTTTATTTCTTCTGGGTCAGTGCTTTTTAATAAGTAACCATTTGCACCGCTATCCATAAGATGCCCAACAAAGCGTTCATCTTCATACATTGTCAGAATCAATATTCTAATGGCGGGAAAGTGTTTATTGAGATATTTGGTGGTTTCAATACCATCTTTTACCGGCATTTTGAGATCCAGGAGAACAATATCCGGGTTGGCCTTTTCTACCCCCTGTATCAATTCTTCACCATTTTCTGCCTCTAATACAAATTTGATATTATGATAGGGCTTTAAAGAAAGTATTACTCCTTTTCTAAAAATCTTGTGATCATCAGCTATGGCAACGTTAATTGTATCCATACTTAATCTAGGGGGTTGAAAAAAGATAATGTTCAAAAAAAGAATTCCAAACTATATAAAACTATTATTTACTCCGAATTTCTCTCGGTATTTCTATCGTCACTTTATAATACGTATGGGTACTATCAATATCAAATAAAATACTTCCCTTTAATACCTTTATACGGCTTTCAATATTCTTGAGCCCAAGGCCTGCTGAATCAAAGTTTAGTTTCTTAAATTCCGATTGAAGAATGCCTTTTCCATCATGATGGATACGAAAGTAAGAAAAATTTCCTTGTACATTTTGCGTAAGGTGTATAAACCCCGCAGAGCTGTGCTTAATAATATTTGTAACCAGTTCCTGCAACACTCTAAAAACAAGTAGTTCCTGCTCTTCATTTAGTCTTTCGCGATTCTCATGAAAGCGGGCGCTGGCATTAATTACGCCGGAACCGTTTATTTTTTCAAAGAGATCTTTCATTGCCGATTCCAAACCAAAATTCTTAAGCGTTGGTGGCATCAGGCTGTGGGAAATATTTCTGATAAGTTGAATACTGTCATCGATAATCTGCTTGGCGCTAAAAATTGATTGTAATTGTACAGCGGGCTCCTGGTGTATAAGATTTTCATTAAGATAAAGTCTCGCGGTTGCCAAAAGAGGGCCCGCATCATCATGCAAATCAGCGGCTATTCGTTGCCTTTCTTCCTCCTGGAAACTTATGGAAGCTTTAAGAAGCATCTGTTGTTTATCCTCCTCCAATTTTTGAAGTTGCTTATTAAATTTGATTACCCGCCTTTGGTGAAAGACTACAACCGATACAAGCGTAATGGCCATTACAAACATTCCAATAGTGCCAAAAATAAGCACATTGGGTAAGCCTATGGTAGTTTCAGACGCCTGTAAAAAGAACATTGGTATTTTATTCTTTAAGTTTTTAATTTATAAGAAAGCAAATCGTCGTAGTCTTTATTTTTTTGTAATTGAATACTGGCGGGGGTTGTTTTCATTAGCATGGCAACAGAAAGTAGTATATTTTTTAGAATATTAAATACTGAATTGATGATGGTATACTGTATTTGAAACGCCTTGCTTTGAATCATATTTTCTGCCATAATGTATAGGAAGAATAAACCGGATAGATAAATAAGAAATGTAATTATAATCCAGAAATTAGAGGTGGAGTAAACGAAAAGATTATCAGAACCTTTAATTTGTATAGCGAGATAAAAAATGCATAATAAGAGGATGACAATTGATTCCACGCCTATTGCAATTGAATCAAATGAATTCATTTGGTTGACTATAAAAAAATCTATAGCTGCAAATATTAAGAATATGCCCCAAATAGGAAAGATGGCCTTTTTCAATAGGCCTGGTGAAATAGCGAAATTATAAAAAAGGCAAAAGAATGAAAATTCTGCGACCGTAAAAAGCGCATAAAATGCAATAATGTTCTTAAAATGAATTGTGTGAAAATAAAATCCTAATGCATCGGTTAAAATACAATAGACAATATAAAAAAAAATAACCCTTAGCGTTTTTTCTTTTGTTTTTGATTTAAACAAAAGAAAAAACACCAAGGGTAAAAAATCCGAAATAATAATTGTATATCTTAATATTAATAGAATAGCAGGTCAGTTTAAGACCAAATATAACTATCTATTTTATATTTTTAAAATTATGCAGTTAAAACTTCAAGAGTTTGGGTTTCGCTAAGATCCCACCACATAATTCTATCAGCAACGATAGCATCATGCCTAACTACGTCGCCTGTGTTTGTTACCACAGAATACTCAAGGATGTCTTTGCCGTCAGCATCAACTGCTGTGTATACAAGGTGTTCCTCATTCATGTTGGTAAGGCATTTACGAAAGTTAATACCAACGCAACCAGGCTGAGCCATGATCTGTTCAAGAATGTTACGGCCGATGTAATAACCAGCGGTAGCACTTGGATTTGCTTCTTTAAAAGCATTAACTAATTTAATTCCTTCTGAAAGTCCGATGTCTTCACCTACCTCAGCAAGGTTTTTGGTTTCTACGAGTGTGTTTTTTGTCATAACTGTAAGTTTTTAAATGTGATTGATGGGGTTATTGATAATTTTGAATACTAAACTTCCTAAAAAACAAAACAATTAGCAACAAGTATTTTGGGAAGATAGTCAGCAAAAATCCCGTAAAATCCTTTGCAGATAAAGGTTTTTGCCATATTTGGAGCGTAGATTTTCCTTATAAAATGGGGTAAAAGTACGTCGTAAAATAGTAAAATTACTATTTAGATTTTGGGTCGTTTACTATAGTATTTTTACTATAAAGAGAATAAAATGAAAGTTTCATCAAGCCATAAGACGCAAGGCGGGCGTGAATTATTAATGTTCAATTGCGTTAAAACGCATGTAAATGTAAAGAATTTTTTTATTATTTTTAATTCCTTTGCTCTTTCAATATTAACTCAATCTTCCATTGTATACCGGACGAATTTTAATTTCGAATTAGAAAATAAAATCAATTTGAAAATTTGAAGAAATAGCATAAGTGCTCGTTTTTTTATTGTCATAAATACATATATTTGAGTGAAAGCGAAATAGATGGTAGTAAAAATTAAATTATTGAGAGGGTACATTTACTATCGTATTTATTCTGGTTAAATTGGAATTTTTTTTTTGGATATTTTTTTTATGTTGTAATAGAATCAAAAAAACATCGTTATTGTTTTATATTTTTACCTCAATCCATTAAGTTCTTAGATCCATGACTATAACCTCAGTTATTAAGATTGCAATAGCAGATGACCACAAAATATTTAGAGACGGAATTAAAATGGCTCTTGCAAACAAGGAAAATTTAAAAATGATTTGGGAAGCTGAGGATGGAAAAGATCTTATGCATAAGATCAATATCAAAAAGCCCGATGTATTATTGATGGATATAAGAATGCCGGAAATTGATGGCATCAATGCTATTGGAATGCTTCGTAAGGAACATGAAGATGTGAAAATAATTGTATTGACCATGTATGATGATCAACAGATGATCAGCAAAATGATGGAAATGGGCGCCAATGCTTATCTAACTAAGACTACAGATCCGGACGAAATTTATAAGGCGATATTAACTTGCATGAATGACGATTTTTATTTCAACCAGTTGGTGAACAATGCTGTAATGGGCAAGCTCATGCAAAAGAAAAACGTTCGCCATCATTATGGATATAACGTTCCATTAACTTTTAGCGAAAAGGAATTAAAAATTTTGCAACTGCTTGGTGAGGATAAAACAACTGAAGATATTTCAAAAATTATTTTCTTAAGTCCCAGAACTATTGAAACAATTCGCCAGAATATGAAAAATAAGGTGGGGGCCAAAACGATTGGCGGCCTGATCATGTATGGGATGAGGCATAAAATGATTGAATAGGAATTATACCTATTCTTTTAAAACCATAGATTATTGCAGATCATTAAAATGAGCACTATAATAGTCACTCATTAATTGATGTAACTTTTGCTTCAATTTTTCAAAATCTTCCGATTTATTTACTGTTACATGAGGCAAAAAATGTAATTCCATTTTTGATGGCCAAAAGAAAAAGATTTTGCCCGGCGGTAATACTTTTTTTGTGTTAAAAATTAATGCCGGAATAATTGGCGTTCCGGATTCTACGGCAAGTCTAAATGCACCATCATGAAAATCTTTTAGCGGCAATGCGGTTTTATTGCGTGTACCTTCTGGGTAGATGCACATGTGCATTCCCATTTTCAAAACTTCTTTCATCTTCTTGAAGCTTTCACTGCGGCTATTTTTATCGCTACGGTCAACCAGTATAGATCCTCTTTGATAGATCATCCCGAACACCGGGATTCTTGCCATTTCTGCCTTAGCAATTGTTTTATTTGCGCCGGGTATAAACGGCGTACTAAGCGGCACATCCATTAAAGAATTGTGATTGCAAAGAACTATGTAGTTTTTTCCCGGTTCAAAGTTTTTTTTGCCTTTTACAATCAACCTGCAACCAGATGCGAAGAAAAAAATGCGCATCCAAATAAGTGATGTAACCCGAAAAATTTGCGTACGTTTTGGTTCTTTCACTAATTTAATAATCCACATCACTAAGGCAACGGGCACCATTGTTATAATAAAAATTATTATTGCCCAACCCGCGAATATCCTACCGAGGAAATTTTTCAATATTTTAGAATTAAGAATAATAAATCACAGCTTCCAATCAATGAGTGCTTTCTTACGCATAGAAAGGAGCTCATTTGTTTTTGAAAAATGCCTGCACCCAAAAAATCCCTTATCTGCACTAAAAGGTGAAGGGTGTGCCGCCTTAAGAACATGATGTTTTGTTTCATCAATAAGCGATTGCTTATCCTGCGCAAACTTACCCCACAGCAAAAAAACAATCCCTTCATTCTCATCGGAAATTTTTGTAATAACCGTATCAGTAAATTGAAGCCACCCAATTTTACTGTGGCTTGAGGGTTCGTTTTGTCTAACCGTAAGTGTGGCATTTAATAAGAGTACTCCCTGCTGCGCCCATTTTTCCAGGTTGCCGCTTTTTGCGGGCGGTATACCCAGATCGCTATCCAATTCTTTAAAAATATTTATTAAAGATGGAGGTTTAGTAATACCGTTTGGAACCGAAAAACTTAAACCATGGGCCTGACCTGGATTGTGATACGGATCCTGGCCAAGTAAAACAACTTTTAAATTTGAAAAAGGCGTTTCATTAAAAGCATTGAAGATTAATTTGCCCGGCGGATAAATTATTTTGCCTGCAGCTTTTTCAGCCTTTAGAAATGTTGCAATTTGTTGAAAATAGGCTTTATCAAATTCTTCTTTTAGGATCTTTTTCCAGCTTTCCTCAATCTGAACATCCATGAACGTAGATTTTGTAAATTCTCAAAGAGAATTTTATTCAAAAAGGAAGTGTGACCCCGACACGACTCGAACGTGTGACCCACAGCTTAGAAGGCTGTTGCTCTATCCACTGAGCTACGGGGCCAAATTTTAAATATTCTTCTTTCTAAACAAAAATACTATTTCGGCAAATATAGCTTAATTCAAAAATTGGAATTCATAAATACACTTACGTTTTGCTTGTTGCTCAAATGCAGCATGTATAAAGGGTGTTAGGCAATTTTTTCCTCCATCTCCATTATTTTTTCAAATAGCTTTTCATATTCTTCGTTTGCTTTTTGCAATTGCTCAGATTTTTGCCTGTACTTGTTTTCTGCATCCAGAAATTTTTGTTTATCGCCATAAATCCCTGGTAAAGAAAGATCAGTTTCAAGAGTCGATTTTTCTTCATTAAGCCTGGCTAGTTTATCTTCGAGTTGCTGGAAATTTTTTTGCGCCCGCTGCAATTCTTTTTCAAGTTCTTTATTCGGCAAAGAAGTATTGTTTGATTTTTTTTCTGTTAATCTTGGTGCTTTTTTTTCACCAGTCGCATCTTTCTTTTTCGAAGATTCTGTTTCGGCAGATTTCCTTTCTTGCTTCCATCTTTCCCATTCATCATAAGTTCCCACAAATTCTCTAATTTTATGATCTTCAATTTCCCAAATTTTGTTGGCGGTTTGGTTTACGAAATACCTGTCGTGGCTTACCAAAATATAGCTTCCCTCATATTTATTCAAAGCTTCAATAAGCAGATCGACTGAATGAATGTCCAGGTGGTTCGTAGGCTCATCAAGCAATAAAAAATTTGCTTTACTCACGATCGTTTTTGCCAAAGCTACTCTCGCCTTTTCACCACCACTTAACACCTTAATTTTTTTCTCCACGTCATCGCCACTAAATAAAAAACATCCCAATAACGTTCTCAATTCCAGCTCAGTTTTTCCGCTGCCTGAATAATTCATTTCTTCAAGAACTGTATGATTAACATCGAGCGCTTCCAATTGATGTTGCGCATAAAAGGCGTCTTTCACGTTATGTCCTTCTATTCTTTCACCTTGAAAAGATTCTACGCCAGCAACAATGCGCAACAAAGTCGATTTACCTTTTCCATTTGCACCAATAAGGCCAATCTTATCGCCACGGCTTATTTCCGCTTTTGCATGATCTACAATTTGAACGCTTCCAAAATTTTTCGATACATCTTTTAATGTACATAATACTCTTCCAGGAGTAATGCCAACGGTAAAATTAATGCGCATATTTGGCCTTTCAAGATCCGTATTTTCAATGCGATCTATTTTATCCAGCCGCTTCATAATACTCTGCGCCTGCGCGGCTTTTGAAGCTTTTGCTTTAAAACGCTCCACAAATTTTTCCTGTTGCCTTATATAATCCTGCTGATTTTCATAAGCTCGCTTTTGCAATTCTATTCTTTGCATTTTTTCCTGCAAATAATAGGTGTAATTGCCGGTATAAAAATGAAGTTGTTGTTGATACAACTCAACAATTTTTGTAACCATACGGTCAAGAAAATAACGGTCATGAGATACGATAACTACAGAGCCCCGGTAATGCTGCAAATACTTTTCCAGCCATTCAATTGACGGAAGATCCAGATGATTGGTAGGTTCATCAAGTAACAAAACATCCGGATTCATAAGAATCATTTTTGCAAGCAGCACACGCATTCTCCAGCCTCCGCTAAATTCTTTATAAGGGCGTTGCAGATCTCCATTAGGAAACCCTAAACCCTGCAGTATTTCTTCAGTTTTATGATGAATATTATAGCCACCTAATATTTCAAGCTCATGCAATTTATCGGCATATAAATGTGCCAGTGCTTCATCAGAACTTTGTTCTAATTCAAGCCCAATTTTTTCTATTTCTTTTTCTAAGATAAGCACTTCTTCAAAAGCTCCCAGCGCAACTTGTAGGATCGAATCTTCTGTGTCAAAACTTAACAAGTCCTGGTGAAGAAAACCGATAGTAGTTTCCTTGCCTTTCTCTACACTTCCTGATGATGGTAAATATTGGCCTATAAATACTTTAAGCAACGTTGATTTGCCCGTGCCATTGTAACCAATTAGTCCAATTCTTTCATTTGGCTGAATATGCCAGGTAGCATCTTCCACAATGACTCTTGCTCCAAATTCGAACGTAACATTTTGTAAACCTAATAACATAAAATTTTTTTCTAAGCGTGCAAAATTAAGTTCTATTTAGCGTAATCGATCAAAGAGTACTTATAGCTTGGCGATTATGTATTAACTTCGGGCAAAATTTAACACGGATGAAAAGGCTTTTGGCGATTATTTTTTTGGCAGTTATTGTTTTTGGTGCTTATTGGTTTTTTTTCAAAAAAGATACGCACCAATCTCAACCTAAACAGGAAGCAATAAAAATTAATAAGCACTCTGACGTTTTCAATCACAGTATCTCAAATGCGGTTGATGGGTATCTGGGTATGAAAAATGCTTTTGTGGATGCCGACACTTCCCAAATAAAAATGCAAGCTCAGAAATTTATTACATTAGTTGATAGCATGAACCTGGATGATTTAAATAAAGATGACCCGCAAATTTTATCAGCGGCACGGCAGGAGGTTAGCGATATTAAAGCGAACGCTGATGCCTTGTTATTGGAAAATGATATCACAGAAATGAGACAGGATTTTCGGATGATTTCTGAAAATATGTATCCATTTTTAAGAACCATAGCGTACGAAGGACCGAAGTTGTATTGGCAAAATTGCCCAATGGCTTTTGGTGAAAATAAAGAAGCTAATTGGATCAGTAATTCGCCTGAAATAATAAATCCATATTTGGGCAAACATGACCCTGTATATAAATCGAGCATGGTTGGCTGTGGAGAAACAAAAGATTCGCTGCAGTAACATTATTCAATCCATCCCCTCAAAGTGAAAGCGTTTATTTTACCTGCTCTTTTTTTGCTGCCAATACTTGCTTTTAGCCAAAGCAAAATTACAATTAGTGGCTATGTAAAAGATTCGCTTTCTGGCGAAACATTAATTGGCTCCACTATTTCTGTCGTCGGCAAATCTAAGAGCATCACCTCAAATCAATTCGGTTTTTATTCCATTACATTGCCTAAAGGCTCTTATCAATTTGTGTGCTCCTATGTTGGCTACATCACTCAATTGCGCCTCATCGATTTAAACGCAGATATAGTATATAATTTTCAGATGGCTCCAAGAATTACTACGGAACAATCTATTATTATTTCTGCAACAAAAAGAGACGCGAATGTAAAGAATGCACAGATGGGAAAATTGGATCTTTCTATAAATCAAATAAAATCTATACCGGCGTTTTTAGGCGAAGTGGACGTATTGAAAACAATACAACTTTTGCCAGGTGTGCAAAGCGCGGGTGAAGGTAGTTCCGGTTTATATGTGAGAGGAGGTGGCCCAGATCAGAATCTAATTATGCTGGACGATGCGGTTGTTTATAATACGGGTCACCTGTTTGGATTTTTTTCAATCTTTAATGGCGATGCTATTAAAAGTACTTCCTTAATAAAAGGTGGAATGCCCGCGCAATATGGTGGCAGGTTATCAAGCGTTCTTGATATATCGATGAAGGAAGGAAATGATAAAAATTTTCATGTTACCGGCGGAATTGGATTGATCGCTTCGCGTATATCAATAGAAGGCCCGGTAAAAAAAAATAGAGCATCTTTTATAATATCTGCAAGAAGAACTTACATTGATGCACTGGCGAAACCTTTCATAAAAAAGACAAGTTCCTTCAGTGGTTCAGGCTATTATTTTTATGACTTAAATGCTAAAATAAATTATAAGTTTTCTGAAAGAGACCGAATATATCTGAGTGGTTATTTTGGTAAGGATAAGTTTGATTTTGTAAACGGCAAGCAGTCGCTTAAAGTGAGCATACCCTGGGGAAATGCTACAGGAACTTTTCGGTGGAACCATGTTTTTACAAACCGGTTGTTTTCAAATACAACCCTTGTTTATAATGATTATAAATTCAATTTTGGAGCCAATCAAAATAATTTTCAAATCAATTTACTTTCAGGAATAAAAGACCTGAACTTAAAAGAAGATTTTGATTTATATCCTTTTACAAATCATAAAATAAAATTTGGAGCTTTATATACCTATCACACTTTTACGCCGCAGGTAGTAAGCGGGAAGCAGGACACCGTTGAGTTTAAGCCAAATAATGCCCAGCAAAAATATGCGCATGAAGCGGCAATTTATATACAAGACGATTGGGACGTAAGCGATAAAATAAAAATAAATGCAGGAATTCGCGAAAGCGCATTTCAACAAATTGGTAGTTATAAATTATATCAAACTGATGCAAATGGTAATAGAGTAGATAGCACCGTTTTTAAAAAGGGGCAACCGGTAATTTCTTATTTTGGTTTTGAACCAAGGTTTACCATTCGATACGCAATAAATGATGAAACTTCTATTAAAGGAGCCATTACCAGGAACCTTCAATACATTCATTTGGTAAGTAATGCAGGAACCACGCTGCCTACTGATCTATGGGTGCCCAGCACGTTAAAAGTGAAGCCACAGGAAAGCTGGCTTTATGCGTTGGGCATATTTAAAAATTTAAAGGATAACACCTATGAAACTTCCGTTGAATTGTATTATAAACAATTGAAAAATCAAATTGAATACCAGGAAGGTTATACGCCGGCAACGCTTGAAGACACTGAGAATTTTTTCACATTTGGTAAAGGCTGGAGCTATGGAACAGAATTATTCATCAATAAAACAAAAGGTAAATTAACCGGTTGGATTGGTTATACGCTTAGCTGGACTTACCGCAAATTTCCAGGACTGAACTTTGGCGAAAAATATTTTGCTAAGTACGACAGGCGCCACGATCTTTCAGTTGTTGGCATTTATGAGCTCTCAAAAAAATGGAAACTATCCGGCACATTTGTATTTGGCACAGGTAACGCTGCAACGCTGCCGCAGCGGTTTTATATTTTTGATGGCGTACTAACGCAAGAGTATAGCCGCATTAACGAGTACCGGCTACCATCCTATCACCGGCTTGATCTTGCCGCGACTTATCTTCCAAATAAACACCCGTTGAAGCGATTAAAAAGCGAGTGGGTGTTTAGCGTCTACAATGTATACAACAGAAAAAATCCATACTTTATATATTTTGATCAATCCGGAAGCCCTTACAATGGAACATTACAGGTTCAGGCAAAGCAGGTTTCTCTATTTCCTATCATTCCATCGGTAACGTGGAACTTCAAATTTTAAAATAATCACCGCTTGCTAAAAAAAATAAATCTGGCTATATTCTGTATTTTTTATTTTGCAGCAGGCTGTAATCACTTTTGGCATTCAGCAATGTACGTAAACATCATTCCTCCCTATTTCCCTTTTAAGGAATTTATAAATTATGCAAGTGGAGTTTTAGAAATGATTTGTTCTTTACTAATGCTCATTCGCGCCACACGGAAATATGCCCTATATCTAACGATAATTTTATTGATTCTTTTTATCCCGGCGCATGTTTATTTAATTCAACTTCATAGTTGCGCAACAAACGATTTTTGTTTTGCAAACTGGCTGGCGTGGATACGACTATTTCCTTTTCAATTCGTACTAATGTGGTGGGCTTATAAAACCTGGAAGGTTAGCAAAGCAATTTGAAAATAAAATCTATTTTTCTCCGTGAACGAAAACGACACTCCCGCTTTTTTCGGTATCCGAAGAAATTCTTACTTCATATCTTTTATCGCCATCTGTAACAATCATCAGGGCTGTATTTGGGGGAATAGTGCCTAAATTATCAGCATACATTGTAATTACATTTTCCTTCACATTATCATCTAAAGAAAGCGTTAAAGAAATCGCTTTCGTGGTTAGCATCTTATGCGATAATAAAATTCTTCCATTATAAAATACCGTTATTGAATCGCCATCTATTTCACCATTATCATAAAAATCCACCTTAAATGTTTGCTGAAAAATTGGAATGGTTTTAATAATGTCTT
>JBDTKB010000097.1:0-18454 GCA_039935555.1 Ginsengibacter sp.
ACTCAACTTCGGCAAAGAATGAAATGGGACTAATATGAAATGGAAAACCTTGTCTTCAGAATATATATCAAAACATAAATATTTTACTGCACGAAAAGACAAATGTGAAACGCCGGAAGGAAAAATAATTGATGAATATTTTGTAGTTGAACTGCCAAAAACTGCATGCGCATTGGCGCTGACTGAGAATGGAAATGTTGTGATGGTAAAACAATACAGGCATCCCGTGGAGAGGGTGTTGCTTGAATTACCTGGAGGTTTTATTGATGAAAATGAAACGGCCGCTGTGGCCATGGCGCGCGAACTAAAGGAGGAAACCGGCTATGAATTTACTTCTGTTGAAGAAGTAGGAATTGTGGCTGCTAATCCCGGAGTGCTTAATAATTATACCAGTTTATTTTTAGCCAAAGGCGGAAAAAAAACCGGCAGGCAACAACTGGATCCAAATGAAGAAATTGAAATAGTTACCGTTACGCTGGCTGAGTTGAAGAAATTATTCTTTGAAAATAAAATTGTTCAATCACTCCACGCGAATTGCATTTTTTATGCCTTGCGAAAAATGGGAGAAATCTAATACCAAAGCGGTTGATCGATCAATCATTTTTAACTGGTAATTCTACTTCTCCAACTACAAATACACTTCCACAAACTATGATCAAGTCTTCCTCAAGAGAAGCTGCCATGGCTGCATCCAGCGCTTTATTTACTTCGGCAAATGCGCGGCCTTTTAAATTATAGGTTTTTGCTCTTTCCATTAATTGCTCTTCAGGAAGTGCACGCGGAATCTGCGCCTTCGTAAAATAATAAATTGCATTCACCGGAAGAATTGCCAGCACCTTCTCAATCTCTTTATCTTTTACTATTCCGAAAACAATGTGCAGTTTCTTGTAAACGGTATTTTTTAACTGCTTTGCCAACTGGGTAATGCCATCAACATTGTGCGCCACATCTAAAACGATCATCGGTCTTTGATGGATTACTTCCCAGCGTCCATGCAAGCCCGTTAGTCCCATTACATTTCCAAGCGCAGCTTTAATATTTTCTTCTTTTAACGAATAATCATTTTTTAACTGATCAATAACGGTAAGAACTGTAAGTAAATTTTTTTGTTGATATAATCCAGCAAGGTCGAGTTGAAAATGTTTGGTTTTTTTTTCATTTTTATGTGATACTTCAACCGCCAGTTTTTCATTTGCCTGGCTCACCGAAACCACATGAAGATTCTCTTCCGCAAAAAATATTGGAGCATTCAATTTATTGGCGATCTTTTTAAAAATCAATTTTGTTTCGGCAACTGTTTCGCCAATTACAACAGGCACTCCCTTTTTTATGATTCCTGCTTTTTCTGCAGCAATTTTTTCGATCGTATCTCCCAATATATCCATGTGGTCGTAACCGATGTTTGTTATGACGGAAATTTCCGGTGTAATTACGTTAGTGCTGTCAAGCCTTCCGCCAAGCCCGGTTTCGATAACGGCAATGTCCACATGCTGCTGCATAAAATATTCCAGTGCCATTACAAAAGTGAGTTCAAAAAAAGAAGGGCTTATTTCTGTTGCAGGAATGTTCATTTTTTTTACAAAATCAACAACAAAACTTTTTTCCACCATAGAGCCATTTATTTTTATTCTTTCCCTAAAATCTTTAAGATGGGGAGAAGTATAAAGTCCTGTTTTATATCCTGCCTGTTGAAATACTGCAGCAAGCATGTGGCTCGTTGAGCCTTTACCGTTAGTGCCGGCAATGTGTATCGTTTTTATTTTATTTTGTGGATCTCCCAGGTATTTACAAAGCGCCAGAGTATTCTTTAAATCTGCTTTATAGGCCTTTAAACCAATATTACTGAATAAGGGAAGCTTGTTGTATAGATAATGTAAAGTTTGCTCGTACGTCATGAAAAGCAAATATAAATAGCTATCGAGATAATAAGGCTAAGTGAAATTTGCAGGAAAAATAGTTGCTTCAAGATTTAAGAGATTGGTTCATTTTTTCTTCAAAAAAAGTTGCTTAGATGTAGCAGTTGTAAAAACGATGCTTAGCTTTTCAACACAAATACAAAAAGAATAGTACCGCTTTCAATATCGTTTTGACTTGGAGGAAACTTTAACTGTTTAGCCTTTTCGATGGCGATGTTTCTGAGGGAACTGTTTGAAGTAGTGGTTCCACGGGCAATTCCTGCGTCAACAACTTTTCCGCTTCCGTCTACTTTTATATCAACATATACTTTTGCATTTTCATTGAAGTCATCCGTCATTGACGGAAAACGAATTGGCCGGCGGCCAGATAATCCACGTACGACGCTTACACCACTTCGTCCGCCGGGAGAGTTGCCATAGGCATCTGGTTTTCCATCGGGACTTCCTGCATCCCCGTTACCTGGCTTATAACCCTGGTTCCTGTATCCATTGTCTTCGGTTGCTCCATTACCGCCATTTCCATTTCCGCCTTTATATAAAGGAAGCTTCGGTTTTGGCGGTGCAGGATTTGGGTTTACAACAGGCGAAGGGTTTATTTTCTTACTTGCTTTTTCTGTGGAAGTTTTATTAATCTCTTTTGCATCATCTTTAGGCTTTTCAACCTTTGTAACCGGTGCAGCATCTTTATCATCATTATTCTCATCTGCGTTTACGCTTCTTGTAGGTTCTTCTGCAACCTTGCTTGCTTTTGCATGAGAAGGCACGCTCTGGTTATCAGGCGCTCTTTCACCCTTCACTAGCGGTTGCACGGTTCCCATCCCCTCCTGTTCATTTCCAAGGTTTACATCAATCAAATCCTGAACTGTGGGAACGGGCGGAATTTGTAAAGGCCAGGTATAAAAAATTGCGATGATCAGGAAAGCGCCAACAATACATGCAGTATATAGTAAGGCCTTCCTGTTTTTTTCTGCTTCAAAAGAATGATTTATCGCCGAACTGCCCAACATGGTTTTTTTAATTAGTTTCAAATTTATGCAATTACAAAAAAGAACCGCATTCGTAAATGTTAAAAAGCCTTCTTTTGGAGGTTGGTTTATCTTTTCCCAAAAAGCAAGCTCCCAATTCGTACCATATTACTACCTTCTTCAACGGCTATTTTATAATCGCTGCTCATTCCCATGCTCAAAATATTGAAGGCCGAAAGGTTGAAACTGGCAGATGAATATTTATCAAAAAGGGATTTCAATTTTTTAAATTCACCTTTAATAATATTTATATCATCAGTAAATGATGCCATTCCCATCAGGCCGCGAATTTGAACATTT
Organism: Ginsengibacter sp.; assembly: GCA_039935555.1. Lineage (GTDB taxonomy): Bacteria > Bacteroidota > Bacteroidia > Chitinophagales > Chitinophagaceae > Ginsengibacter. The sequence goes on from JBDTKB010000097.1 coordinate 3,242, forward strand.
TTATAGTTGGGTAAATCTGCATCAAATAATTGAGCCAATTCGTTTTCATCAAACCCAAATTTAGTTTCTTCTTTTGCTATATGAATTTGCAAAAGGCAATCGATAACCTTGTTGATTTTTTTTCCTTGCTTATCTATTTCAACAAATAATTTTTTGCTATCAACACCTTGAATCAATGAAACAAATGGAACAATAATTTTTACCTTATTTGATTGAAGGTGTCCAATAAAATGCCAGTGAATATCTTTCGGCAACAGATCGTATTTGTCTGCTAATTCCTGCACATAGTTTTCTCCGAAATTTCTCGCACCCAATTTATAAAGTTGAAGGATACCTTCAGGAGGTTTTGTTTTAGAAACAGCAACTAGTTCAACACTTTTGTTTTGTAATTCATCAAAAATGTTTTTGTAGGCTTCGGAATTTACGGGCATGAATAAATGAGTTCAGTAAAAAAATATCTTTATTAAAAAATTGATGGCATTGAATAAAGCTGATCACTTTAAAATTCCCCTGCTGATAACAATCCGTTGCATTTCACTGGTTCCTTCATAAATCTGGGTGATTTTGGCATCACGCATCATCCTTTCCACATGATATTCTTTTACATAACCATAACCGCCATGAATTTGAACCGCTTCAGTTGTAGTCCACATGGCAGTTTCGCTTGCAAATACTTTTGCCATTGCAGCACTTTCTGTATAATCGGCTCCATTGTCTTTTTGCCATGCTGCTCTAAAGCAAAGCAGTCTCGCAGCTTCAACCCTGGTGGCCATATCAGCAAGTTTAAATTGAATAATCTGGTGATTCTTAATGGCCGTTCCAAAAGCTTTTCTCTCTTTTGAATAAGCAATGGATCTTTCTAACGCGCCGGAAGCAAGGCCCAGCGCCTGCGATGCGATACCAATGCGGCCACCCGAAAGCGTCATCATTGCAAACTTAAATCCGAATCCATCTTTGCCAACCCTGTTTTCTTTGGGCACTTTTACATCAGTGAAAGATATGCTGTGGGTATCACTTCCGCGTATGCCCAATTTATTTTCTTTTGCACCGACCGAAACCCCTGGCCAGTTTTTTTCCACGATAAATACATTTATTCCACGACTTCCTTTGGAGACATCTGTTTGAGCAAACACCAGATAGCACGACGCAGTATTGCCATTTGTAATCCAGTTTTTTACGCCATTAATTAAATAATGATCGTCATTTTCAATTGCTGTAGTTCGCTGAGAAGTTGCATCACTGCCGGCTTCCGGTTCACTGAGTAAGAAAGCGCCAACATACAATTCTCCATCTTTACGTCCCTGCGCAAGCGGAAATAAATATTTTTTCTTCTGATCTTCACTACCAAAAGCTTCAAGTCCATAACACACCAAACTATTATTTACGCTCATACAAACACTAGTACTCGCATCTACCTTACTAATTTCTTCCATAGCCAAAACGTAACTGATCGTATCAAGCCCGGATCCGCCATATTCCGGGCTAACCATCATTCCCATAAACCCAAGCTCAGCCAGTTTCATTACCTGCTCACGCGGAAACTTTTGATTTTCATCCCTATCTATCACACCCGGAAGACATTCAGTATTTGCAAAGTCGCGTGCGGCCTGGCGTATCATCTGTTGTTCCTCTGTTAACTTAAATTCCATAATAAAAATTGATGTGCAAAAGTACGCCAAATAGCTAAGTGCTTTCCGCAGAGCTAGTTTCAAAAGAAAGGATGTTTGATTTTGGCCCAATTTACCGCGAATCAACGGCGGACTTTAATGAGCAAAATGATTCCATTATTCATTCCTTAACTTCGCAGCCAAATTTTTATAAGACACGATGCAGCCAGAAGTAAGTACCAAATATTTAAATGAAATTAAAAAGCGGAGAACGTTTGCGATCATTTCGCATCCCGATGCAGGAAAAACGACCTTAACGGAGAAATTTTTGTTATTTGGCGGAGCCATTCAAACTGCCGGTGCCGTAAAAAGTAATAAGATTAAGAAGCATGCTACCTCAGATTTTATGGAGATAGAAAGACAAAGAGGTATTTCTGTAGCTACGTCTGTGATGAGCTTTGAATATAAAAGCACTCTCGTAAACTTGCTGGATACGCCCGGTCATAAAGATTTTGCGGAAGATACTTACCGTACGCTTACAGCTGTTGACAGCGTTGTGCTTGTGATTGATTGTGTAAAAGGTGTGGAAGAACAAACTAAAAGATTAATGGAAGTTTGCAGAATGCGGGCAACGCCGGTAATTGTTTTTGTCAACAAAATGGATCGTGACGGGAAGAACCCTTTTGATTTGCTTGATGAAATTGAAACGGAATTAAAAATAAGTTTGCACCCTTTAAGCTGGCCGATTGGAATGGGTAAGGATTTTAAAGGTGTTTATAATTTGTATGATAAGAGCCTCTTATTATTTAACCCAAATCAAAAAGCAACAGAAGAAGATTATTTGGCTTTGGAGAATTTAAATGATGATATTTTACAACGGAGAATAGGAGAGAAGGACGCCGCGCAATTAAGAGAAGATGTAGAATTGTTTGATGGCGTATATGGAGAATTCGATAAAGAGCCTTATTTGCAGGGTAATATTGCACCTGTTTTTTTTGGTAGTGCTATTAATAATTTTGGCGTAAAAGAATTATTAGAAACATTTATACAGATCGCTCCTTTGCCACAGCATAGAGCTGTAACTACAAGGCTTGTGGAGCCTGCTGAAGATAAATTCAGCGGATTCATTTTTAAAATTCACGCCAATCTTGATCCAAGGCATAGGGATCGCATTGCATTTTTAAGAGTGTGTGCCGGGAAATTTGAGCGTAATAAATATTTTCATCATGTTCGGTTAGGCAAGAACGTTAGGTTCAGTAATCCTTACAGTTTTTTAGCCAGGGATAAAGATGTTATTGAATCGGCATTCCCCGGGGATGTCGTTGGCTTGTTTGATACAGGCAGCTTTAAAATTGGAGATACACTCACCGAAGGAGAAGATTTTTATTTTACAGGAATACCTTCTTTTTCTCCTGAGATATTTAAAGAAGTTGTGAATAAAGATCCAATGAAAACCAAGCAACTTGAGAAAGGGCTATCGCAACTTACAGATGAAGGTGTGGCGCAGTTATTTACTCAATTTGGCGGTAATAAAAAGATAATTGGATGTGTAGGTGAATTGCAGTTCGAGGTAATTCAATATCGCCTATTGAATGAATACAGCGCATCCGTTCAGTTAAATTCTCTTCCATTTTATAAGGCTTGTTGGCTTACTTCAAAAGATCCTAAAAAACTTCAGGAGTTTATTAAATTTAAATCTTCCAACATCGCGGAAGATAAGGACGGCCATATTGTGTATCTTGCTCAAAGCGAGTGGTTCCTCAATACCGAGCGAACTAATAATCCTGATATTGAGTTTCATTTCACCAGTGAAATTCATAAATAAAGTTTAATGATATTTGAAACTGATAGATTATACGTCACAAAATGGAAATCGAAAGATTTAGAAGCATTGCACGAAATTTACGGTGATTCTGCTAATAAAAAATTTATCGTTCCTGTTCTTACAATTGAAGAAACAAAATCCATTTTTGAAAACCAGTTAAGCCTTTATGAAACTCATGCTCCCCTTGGAAGATATTTCATTGTGGAAAAATTGAGTAATAAATTTATTGGCCTTCTTTTATTTAGAAAAGACAATGATAAGTTGGGGGTTGAAATTGGCTACTCGCTCATTGAAGATTACTGGAAGAAAGGTTATGCAACTGAAGTGGTAAAAGAAAGCATTAGCTGGATGTTTGAAACCAAGGGTTATTCTACAATGTATGCGATCACTGATCCTGAAAACGAAAATTCAAAAAATGTTCTTTTAAAATGTGGATTTCTTCCAAAAGAAAACTTTTTAGAAGATGGGGAAGAAATGAATTTTTATAGTTTGATGAAAGCAGAGCCTGCCTCGCTTCAATAGTGATTATTTAATCAAAGTAACCGTTCCTTTTCTTTCTATTGTACCACATGCTGTTTTGGCTTTAATAATATAGACATACACGTTTGCATCCTGTAAATTTTGTTTATAGGTTCCGTCCCAGCAATTAGCAGCATTATTTGTGTAAAAAACTCTTTCGCCAAACCTGTTATAAATACTGAAATCAAGTTTTTGTACAACACCCCAATATTTAATTCCAAAACAATCATTGATGCCATCACCGTTAGGCGTAAACGAATTTGGAAGAAGATACAGCGCATTCATATTAAAATCCGTTTTGACAACAACTGTATCAACATTAGAACATCCGCTACCATTTATGCCAACTACTTTGTAGACAGTAGTATTTGCGGGGGATGCTATTGGATTTTCGATGTTACTATTATTTAATCCGGTAGAAGGCGACCATGTATAATTTGTTGCACCTGTTGCATTCAACTGGCTCGTGCCTAAAGCGCAAGTAAGATCGTTTGAACTTGTAGCCTTTACTTGCGGAAGAGGCAATACAAGAAGCTTCGTGGTGTAAATATCTGTTATATTACAGAGATGTTTGTGAATCGTGACGCTGTATGTTGTTGAAACACCTGGCGATGCTATTGGATTATTAATGTTGGCATCACTAAGGCCATCAGCAGGTGTCCATTCGTAAGTATCTCCCCCTAATGCAACAAGTTGTTTTGACTTGCCTTCGCAAATGGATCCATCTTGAGTTACGGAAAAAACCGGAGGAACGCTCACGCTTACTTTAACTGAATCGTTGTAACTACAAGAATAAGCATCTTTAATAACAACCTTATAATTAGTAGTAACCGTTGGAAATGCCAGGGGACTTGAACTTGTGGCATCGTTCAGTGAATTAGCCGGCGACCATAAATAAAAAGTGCCACCTGTTGCAAAAATATTTACAGAATTATTGGGGCAGATGGTAGTGTCATTAGATTGGGAAATTATTGGAATGGGGTTTAAAGTAAGTTTCACCGAATCGGTATTTGAACATCCATTTGAACCGGTAACTATTAATTTATAGGTTGTAGAATTAGAGGGCGTTGCAATGGGGTTAGAAATATTAGCATTATTAAGCGACGAAGCAGGAGACCAGGTATAGCTGGATCCCCCTGAAGCAAACAATTGAAAAGGAGCGTTTTTACAAATGGTTGTATCGTTGGATTTAGTTATAACGGGGATACTCTTGACTGTTACTTTTATTGAATCGTTTTTCGTGCAACCGTTAGCGTTAGTAACGGTCACATAGTAGGTCGTAGTGGTTAGCGGTGTAGCAATTGGATTATATATATTGGTGTTGCTGAGCGTTGAGGAAGGTGACCATAAATATGTAGTTCCACCAGTTACGGCGAATTGGACTGCCTGGCTACCACAAAGCGTTGTGTCTTTGTTTTTTGTGGTATTTAACAATGAAGTTGTTACAGGTATTGAAATGCTGTCGATGCAACCATTTACATCGGTGACTATCAATTTAACATTAAAATTTCCAGGACTTTGGTAACTATGAGAAGTGTTTTGTTTCGAGTCAGATCCTCCATCACCAAAAGTCCACCTCCATGTTGCTATTGCTGAAGTATTTGTAAACCCTTGTCCTTTAAAAGTGAAGTTGCTGCAAGACGTTGTGGAATCTTTAATTCTTACAGAGTCAATATTAGGTTTGAATAAAATAAGGTCGACAGGTAGTTTTAGGTTAAAAAGATTAATGCCATCCTGGCCTGGAGTGGTTCCATATGGATTATTGCCGTCTGGAATTATTACGCCATTAATTCCTCCAGTCTTATTCATCAAAATATTTGCCGGCACGTTAGCACTGTTAGACCAAAATACTCCTGCACCTCCGCCTCCTCCTGGCCCAATATGTGTGGCGTTAGGCTGAAAAAAAACAACTAAGTCACCTCCTTTGCCTCCACTAATATCAACAGATGTTGCATTGTTAATATTATTCGTTTCTAATAAAACGGCGCCGCCACCGCCGCCGCCGCCATTGCCATCATGACAAAGATCGATAGAGGACAGGGCGCAATTAATTATGTCGGCACCTTTAGCGATAATCTTAAAACCTGCATTATTAATTACCGGTGATTTTATAATTACAATTCCACCACCATTAGCACCATTCATCGAAGAACCTCCGGCGTTATCCGTTTGACCAGAGCCACCACCACCACCCATAAATATTTTATTAGCACCGGTGCTATATGCAAGGTTCTTTCCTCCAATACCCCTATTATCAGTTGCAGATCCGCCGCAAGCATCGAGTTGATAGCCGCCAAAACCACCCACACCTCCATTAGAACCGCCGCCTCCACCTGAATTATGTCCATTACCGCCGCCACCTCCATTTGCTGCTGAGCCCTTACCCCACGCTATCGCATCCCCAAATGTTGTAATTGATTCTCCTTTGTCTGCCGCGCCCGCTTCTCCATTAGCATAATAGAAATTATTGTAATTGCAATAAAGTGTGGTTGTATTAGGATTTGGGCTTCTGCCACCGAGAAAGCCTCTGCCTGATACATCGATATTTGCATTTAAGGCCACAGAATTTTTTGCATTTAGAACCAGTACACCTCCTTTACTCCCATCCCACGGTAAGCACGTCAATGTATTGTTCACAGTATAATTATTATAATAGGGAACTCTGATTAGCTGAACCTTACCGTTGGGGATATCATACTGTCGCTGCAAAACATTTAATAGTGATAGTGAATTTCCATTCTTTGCTTTTACAATATTCATTTCATAATTTCCGGAATTATGATAGTTGATTATATCTCCAAATGTCGCGGCGTTATTGGAATCAATAACTGCGCCTTTCATTTGCATAATCATTACAGTATCTCCGGCATTGTATTTGGTTGCATCGGAAACTTTCAATTCATTTTTGCAGATGTCAAAGGCTAGTACTTCTGTGTAGTTATTGATGATATAAGGAACGCTGACCGGTATTGAACATGAATCTACTGCGAAGCTGCAATCAGGTATTGTTTGATTAATCGTTGCGTTTCCCTGCATGATTCCATTCCAGGCAGCATTCCCTTGTTTATTAATCAAATTGTCAAAAGTATAATATGCTAATAACTCAGGCTGAGTTGAAGGATTGGTTAAAGAAGAATTCATGTAAGTTCTTAACTGGGTTTGAGTACGGGCGACATCCCAAATTCTGACCTCGTTAATATATCCGAAAAACTGAGTATTCCACCATTGATATGCATAATATCCTATTCTTGTATCCTGATTGTTTTGAATTAAACTTCCGGTGGCTGCCAGCTGGCTCATCAAAAATCCATTCCTATAAAATTTTAATGAGTTTCCATCGTACACCATGGCTACATGATAAGTTTTGTTGTTCTCAACTTTACAAATATCCCCTGTCTGATAAAATCCATTCGTAGTTGTTATACTGCAATAATCAGGTCTTAATAAATAATTGTCATCACTTGGATCAGTATGTTTTGATACTATGTCTCCGGTTCCTAATGCTGGATTAACTGATGTTTGATAAATAGTGGCTTCTACCGTAATTTGATTTCCTGTTACAGCGATTTTACCGACGTTCACCGCTGAAATATAGGATGGAGTGGATAACCAATTGTTACAATTTGGAACTTGCCCTAAAGACAAGTTGGTTATAACAATGAATATTAAGAAAAATGTTTTTCTCATTAGTTTCAGCTAGATCAGGAAGACTTCAAAACTTCATTTAAAACAAGTTAGGTTCTTCTTTAAAAATCACAAAAACCTGTATAGTTATAAGGCGAAATGAATTTCAATTCTTTTTTAAGTGTAGTATTAATATTTAAACCATCAATAAAACGATGGATCTTTTCTTTTGTTGTTGCTTCATTGTTCCTGGTAAGTTCCTTTAAAGCTTCATAAGGCTTCGGATAATTTTCTCTCCGCAAAATAGTTTGAATGGCCTCTGCAACAACGGCCCAATTAGCTTCAAGGTCAGCATTTATTTTTGGACGGTTTAGTATAAGTTTCTTTAATCCCTTTTGCATCGAATTTATAGCTAAGGCCGAATGTGCAACAGGCACACCAATGTTGCGCAGAACCGTTGAATCTGTAAGATCCCTTTGGAGACGGGAAATCGGAAGTTTGGCTGAAAGGTGCTCGAATAACGCATTAGCGATTCCAAAGTTTCCTTCTGCATTTTCAAAATCGATCGGGTTTACTTTATGCGGCATAGCACTGCTGCCTATTTCACCTTTTTTTATTTGCTGCTTAAAGTAGTCCATGCTAATGTATGTCCAAAAATCGCGGCAAAAATCAATGAGAATATTGTTGATTCGCTTTATATTGTCAAAGTGTGCAGCGAGCAAATCATAATGTTCTATCTGCGTAGTGTATTGCTGGCGCTGAAGGCCAAGTTTTGACGCAAGAAATTTATTTGCGAAGGATGGCCAGTCTGTTTTCGGGTAAGCGGCATAGTGAGCATTGAAGTTTCCAGTAGCGCCACCAAACTTTCCGGTGAAAGGAATATTGCTGAATTGCTGAACCTGGTTTTCAATTCTTTCCACAAATACCATAATTTCTTTTCCAAGTATTGTGGGTGATGCTGGTTGGCCATGGGTTCTCGCAAGCATAGGAATATTTTTCCATTCATTAGCCAGTTTGAATAAATCATGTTGCAGGTTCAGCAGTGCGGGAAGATATTCCAATTCCATCGCGTTTTTCCACATAAGAGGAAAGGCAGTATTATTAATATCCTGTGATGTTAATCCAAAATGAACCCATTCCTGTAAATCATCGTTTCCAAACTCTTTCAGTTTTTCTTTTAAAAAATATTCCACTGCCTTTACATCGTGGTTGGTAATTTTTTCAGTGTCTTTAATTTTCTGCGCGTCTTCAAGTGAAAAAGAATCCAATGTTTTGAATAAATTTTTGCGCAGCGACGGTGGCACTTTAAAAAATTTTTTTTCACCTAGGAAAAGAAAGTATTCAATCTCAATTTTTACCCTGTATTTTATTAAGGCGAATTCAGAAAAATATGCATCCAGGTGCTGGAGTTGCTGATGGTATCGTCCATCAATGGGCGAAATCGCATTAAGCGGCTGAAGTGACATGTAGTTGTGATTGTGTTAAGATAGATAAATGGATAATTTGAATCATTTGCAATCCATTAGTTTTGCGCCAAAATTAAAGTAATAGGTTTGCAAACAAAAATAAGGGTTGGGGCTGTAAGTTATTTGAATACAAAACCACTCATATATGGCTTTGAGCATGGTATGATGAAAGACCAGGTAGAATTAAAAATAGATTTTCCCTCAAACATTGCTGCAATGCTGCTTGAAGATGAAATTGATGTTGGCCTTGTGCCGGTTGCAATTATTCCGCAAATGAGTGAGCATCATATTATTTCTGATTATTGTATTAGTTGTGATGGCGAAGTTGCCAGCGTGTGCTTATTTAGCGAAGTTCCGCTTAATAGGATTGAAAAGATTTTATTGGATAATCAAAGCAGAACATCCGTTGAATTGCTTAAAATTCTTGTTCGGGAATATTGGAAAATTAAACCTCTTTTAGAAAAAACATCAGGGGAATATCAATCAAAAATTTCAGGTACAACAGCAGCTCTTGTAATTGGCGACAGAGCGCTGGAGCAAAGAAAAATTTCACCGTATATTTATGATCTTGGCCTTGAATGGAAAAAGTTTACAGGACTGCCTTTTGTTTTTGCAGCGTGGATAAGTAATAAGAAACTAGATGAAGGTTTTATAAATTCTTTTAATAACGCAAACGCATTTGGGTTAAAGAAATTACAGCAAGTAGTAGAAGAAAATGAAACAAACGTTTTTAATCTCCATGAATATTATACCCGTTACATCAGTTTTAAAATGAACGAAGAAAAAAATAAAGGAATGAATTTATTTCTAATGTCTGAAGCAAAAAATGTTTAACTGCAAATCGTAATCATGGTTACTATTTTCCGTTAAAAATGGGTGATTATAATTGTTCGCAGCTTCTTTAATGTAAAACTTGAAGCCGGCATTAAGAATGATTTCAAAAATTTCAGTAAGTTCTTTATTCTGGTCAAATTTTCCATGATATTCAACAAACATGCTACCGATTTCATCCAGGCTATCTGCAATATCTTTCATTACGTTATATTCTGCTCCTTCAATATCAATTTTTAAAAAATCAATTTTTTGGATTAGGTAATCTTTCAGCCTCGCAGCTTTTACCGACATAGTGTTTACTGACGAATCGCTACCTATTTTGCTTGCCATATTTCCTTCTTGGATAAAATTCAGAGAGGTATTTTCCGTCCATACGGCTTCATTCTTTATTTCGACGTTTTTTAAATGATGTGAGGAAATATTTTTTTGTAATAATTCTAAATTTTTTTCATCAGGTTCGAAACAGATTATATGTGCTGAAGGACAAATATTTTTCAGGTAAATCACACTTAAACCAATGTTAGCCCCACAATCTAATATATAAGCATTTTGAGGAAGTTTTTGCGCATAAATTTCTTCAACAAAAATTTCCTGTAATCCGTGCAGATACCCGGGGCCGTCATAAAAAAAAGTTTTGTGGTTTAATAATAGGTGCGAATGAATTTTGTTAGGGGCTATGTGTTTTAAATATTTTATGCGAAACCAGTTTAGATTGGCATTTTTATAAGGATTATGCCAAATTGATGTAATCCTTTTGTTTATGCCAGAGGATATTTTTTTCAAAAAAGAAGAAGTATTTGCCATTTGCAATTAGTTGCGTAACATAATCTTTAATTCACATCCAATTGAATCCAACTTTCAGGATAAATATCTTCAAAATGTTTATTGACCATAAAATTTTTTGGTACTATGACAATTTTATTGTCATTTTTATTTAACCATGAAGACCACCAGCTGAATGAACCGTTAGAATTAATATGATGTAAACAATTTGATATAAGAAACATGTCTTTCCAGTTATTTTCAGAAGTATTTATGTTTATAACAGTGAAATCGGGACTATAAAAATTATTGGTAACCCATGCATTATCATTCGTAAAAAAAAAGAAATGAGGTTTTTCAATCATAGTTCTCATTTTTTCGATTGCAGATAAAAAATAATTTAATGTACAGACTGCCCCAAATTTGCTGTAGTTGTTAGAATCTAGAAAGTCACCTCGTCTTACATGGACAGACACGCTAATACAATTTTTTATTCGCTCCAAAACTTCCTCGTTCTTTTCTCCTAAGTTTTTCAAGTTAAATTGAAATGTACTAAGAACTGTATTTCTTATTTCAGTAAAGTATTTTTCAGAATGCCACCCTCCAACATAAAATTTTAACCCTTTCGATGGCTTTAAATATTCAGCATTGAAGTTGTAATCTTCATTTTCATTTACTACAGCTACTCCCAAAAGTTTAAATAGTCTGATGATTGGTTTTGAAATAATCGTAAATTTTTTATACTCAATAACATTGAAGATAAAATACAAAATCTTATTAGTTAATGAGTCATAATATCTGATTCCGAAAACATTTTCCAGCTCGTATCCATTGTGAATTTGCTGTGATTTTTTTGAAAATATAAACCTCGTCGATGTAGAAATTCCTTTCTTATTTAAATAAAATGCATATTGAGACATTTGGTTTCCAAGCCCGTTAAACAACATCACTACATCCATAGAAATAATTGATAATAATTATTAAAAACACAATTTTCAGTGGACAAATTTAGGGATGTTAACATAGAAAATTGACATTCATTAATTAATCTGCTTCCGTGTGCTTGGATGCCGAAATATAGTTATATCAATTGTAATTTTTTGATTTGTTTTTAAAAACAAACGCATATACATTTGATTTAAAATGCTTTTATGTCTAATGTTTCAAAGAATCTTCTTAAGGGGATTTCGCATAGGGTCAAAAAGATGTTTTACCGTCCCTACAGTGCGTTCAATATTGGGTGGGCAAAGGAAAAAATTTTAAAACATCAGGCTAATACCAGTAGTTTAAAATATCATTTATACAAGAACAAATACAAAATAACTTTTACGGATGCTCCGACATTTCTGATGTCGATAGATGAATTATTTATAAATGAATTTTATAAATTTAGAACAACTAAGAGCCGTCCGAAAATAATTGATTGCGGTTCCTATATTGGGACGAGCATTCTCTATTTTAAGGTAAATTATCCAGACGCCGTAGTAACCGGATTTGAGCCTGATGAAAAAAACTTTTCTATTTTAGAATCAAATCTTAGCAATTGGGATTTTTCTGATACAAATGTTATTAATGCCGCAATCTGGACTAATAATGGAAATATTTCTTTTCATTCGGCGGGAAATATGTCGAGCAAAATTGAAGCAGATCTGTATGAAGGCAACGATAATAAAAATGTAAAATGCGTGAGATTAAAAGATCTTTTAAATGAGGAAATTGATTTTTTAAAAATTGATATTGAAGGGGCGGAGTATGCTGTATTGAAGGATTGTTCAGATAAGTTACAAAACATACAAAAACTTTTTGTTGAATACCATGGAAAATATAATGAAATGTTTAAGCTGAATGAAATTTTAGATATTCTTCTTCAGAACAATTTTAAATATTACATTAAAGAAGGGAATGTTGTTTATTCAAAACCATTTTGGGATAAGGATAAAATTGGTGAGTACGATATGTTATTAAACATATTTGCTTTCAGAGATTAGATATATCTATTTAAAAGTATTGGATTTCTTTTCATAAATAATATCATAATAGCTCCCTCCATCCGGATGCGCTGCAAATTTGTGTCGTGAAAATTCTACAAATCCATATTCAGTCAAAAATGAGTTGAGATCCTTAAGCTGACAACAGTTCTTGTAAGATTCAAAATCCGGGACTTCGGTTTTAATATACTTGAAATTTTCTAAAATGGATATAGCTCCTTTCAAAACCAATAATTCTGAACCTTGTGTATCCATAACTAACATATCATAGTCAGCAATATTGATATTATTATCTTTGAGCAAAGATGGTAAGGTCTTACTATACAACTTAATTGTTTTTTTGTAGACAACTTCGGGCCATATATCGTTGTGAAGATTAAGATCCAAAATTGAAGAAGAAGCGCCGTTGTTGCTAGCAAGGTGAAAATTATATTCGGTGTTATCTAGGTCTGTAACAAGTCCCTTAAGAGCAATTTGTTTAGAAATATTTATCAGATTAGATTTTAGTGTTTCAAATATTTCAGGTATCGGTTCAATCCAAACTACTGATAATCCATATTTCACATACAATTGAATTTCCTGTCCTGTATTCGCACCGACATGGATTACACCCCTAACTTTTTTAAGAAGTTTGTCAGGATTTTTTCGAAATAAAGATTTGATTTTTTTTCTCAATGTTTTTACAATTGTTGTAATTTTTAGGGAACCGGATGGGTTAATGATTATCGAAAATATGATAATTTTTGAATTAGAAATCAGATCTGATTGAAGCTGGCAAACTCAGGATTAGTTTTAACTATCTTAATTTAGCTCAGGGCAATTGAACTTTTTTACCAATCAACAAAAAAAGTTGAAAAACAAAAAGTAATTTGTTGACTACAGTTTCAGATAATTATTGCGAAATGAATTTTAAGATAAATTCAATTTAACTTATGGACGAATTTCCTTTGATTTCAATTTGTATTCCGGCATATAAAAGAATTGAATTTCTGCACCGCTTGTTTGATTCAATTGCAATTCAAACATTTAAAGATTATGAAGTGATCATTACTGATGATAGTCCGGATGAGGTTGTTGCTACATTTTTAAAAAATTTTCAAGGTATTGAAAACCTTCATTATTTCCGAAATCTAACGACGTTAGGCACACCCGAAAACTGGAACGAGTCGATACGAAAGGCAAGCGGCACATGGATTAAATTAATGCATGATGATGATTGGTTTGCTGACGCTAATTCGCTGCAAACATTTTACGAAGCAACGATAAATCATCCCGAACATTCATTTATTTTTTCCGCGCATAATAATATTAAAGAAGGTAAAACTTTCAAAGACGAAATATTATTAAATGCCGCAGGCAACTCTTTATTAAAACGGAGCCCGCTTAATTTATTCAAAAAGCAATTTGTAGGTAACCCAAGTTGTACGCTCATTCGCCGGGATATAAATGTGTTTTATGACAGTCGTTTTCAGTGGGTAGTTGATTTTGAATTTTACATAAGATGTCTTTTGAAAGTAAAAAAATATTATTATATAAACTTACCGCTGGTAAACGTGGGCATCAATGACGAACAGGTTACAAATTATGCGTTTAGAAAGCCGCAAATAGAAATTCCTGAAAATCATCTTATGGCAGAAAAACTGGGATTTCAGATTCTTAGAAACATCTTTGTTTATGATTATTACTGGAGAATGTATAGAAATCTTGGAATAAGAAATATTCAGGATATAAAACAATATTATACTGGATTGGTCCATCCACTGCTCGCTCAAATGGTAAAAGCTCAAAATAAAATTCCGGCAGTAATTTTAAAGCGAGGAATTTTTTCAAAAATGTTCATGTCGTTTAATTATTTGGGCAGCCTGTTTACGAAAACTTAAGGAAATAACATCCCCATGCTGCAAAGTGTGTTCCCTCAGCTAAAGAGTATCCTTTACCCGGCTTTTCTTGAATTAATATTGTGACCTGTAAAGTTTTTTCACTATAATATAAGGGTTAATGGCCTACAGGATGGTGCATAGATAAAGCCCAGCTAAAGCATAGATAGAGCATAAGGAATGCATTAGGCCTTATCTTATAGCAACACACGGGTCGCTCGCAACGAAAATTCTGCTTCGGCTAACCCCTCATGGCATACCATTGTTTATTGCGCAGATTGTTTATTTTCGCGTCCGGATTATTACAATATTTTGTTTTTTTTTACGTCTGTTAAAAGTGAAAAGCTTGCAATTAGTTTTTAACGTTGCCAGCAACTTCAAAAAAACCCAAATCTTTAAACAAAACAGGTAGTTTGCAACTATGAAAACAGCATTAATAACGGGAGTAACAGGGCAGGATGGAGCTTATTTATCAGAACTTCTCTTGAGCAAGGGATATGAAGTTCATGGTATTAAAAGGAGGAGTTCTCTTTTTAATACTGAGAGGATTGATCACATCTACGAAGACCCGCACAGGCCTAATCCAAAATTTAAGTTACATTATGGAGATCTTACCGATTCCACCAATATCATAAGAATTATTCAGGAAGTGCAGCCAGACGAAATTTATAACCTCGGGGCAATGAGTCATGTACAGGTGAGTTTTGAAAC
>JBDTKB010000098.1:0-5152 GCA_039935555.1 Ginsengibacter sp.
AACACGCCAGGTTTGAGGGATCTTCAGCAAAAAGATTCGCTAAAGAAAATTCTTACGCACCTTCAAAAATTGAATAAAGAAAAAGGTACTCAAAGACCGCTCTTATTGAAGATTTCTCCGGACCTGGCAAAAGATGAATTAGATGATATTATCGACCTGGCAATGGAAATAAAATTAGATGGACTCGTAGCGGCAAATACTACAATTAGCAGGGAAAATTTAATTTCTTCTATTGATGAAATCGAGCAAGCGGGAGCTGGCGGTTTAAGTGGAAAACCACTTGCTAACGCATCAACGCTTATGACAAAATATATTGTTGAAAAAACAGCGGGGAGCGTTCCTGTTATAAGTAGCGGTGGAATTTTTTCGGGCGATGACGCCAAAGAAAAATTTGATGCCGGCGCCAGCCTTCTGCAGGTGTGGACTGGTTTCATTTATCAAGGTCCTTCAATTGTAGATAACATTTGCAAATCATTAGTATAAATTTATGCGGCAAACCAAATAGAAAATGAGTTATTTATTTACCAGCGATAGCCTTATTAGCTTTTTTATACTCGTAATACTCGAAATAGTTTTAGGTATTGATAACGTAATTTTTGTAAGTATAATTATTAACCGGCTGCCGGAAGAAAAACATAAAAAGGCGCGCCTGTTTTGGGTTGTGCAAGGTATGATTGTAAGAAGTATTATGTTGATGGGGCTTGGATGGCTTCTTTCACAAAAAGGTAAAGCGGTAATAACGGTATGGGAGAAAGGTTTTGATCTTGCAAGTTTGGTAATGCTGGCAGGCGGTATATTTTTAATTTATAAGTCGGTTCATGAAATTCATCAAAAGCTTGAAGGTGAAGATCAGAATGTTCAACACGGAAAAGCAAAGGTTTTCACTTTTACACAGGCAGCGTTGCAAATAATGCTGGTGGACATGGTTTTTTCTTTTGACAGCATTATTACTGCAGGAGGCACAGCCAAGCATGTAGAAATAATGATAGCAGCTGTTGTGATTGCACTGATCATTATGTTTTTATTTAGCCCAAAAATTGCAGCCTTCATTAATAAGCATCCAACGTTTAAAATGTTAGCGCTGTCGTTCCTGGTAATGATTGGCCTGAGCCTTGTTATTGAAGGCTGGGATTCGGAAAAAGCTGAAAATCTGAATTTAAAGAATTATATATATTTCGGTATGGCTTTCTCTTTTCTGGTAGAATTGCTTAATATGAGGGTAAGAAAAAAACAAACAAAAAGAATTGTTCAGTTAAATGAACCGCGCTATCAGAATGATAGTGAAGTTGACGAAAGCGATACTGCCAAATAGCGAAATGCATGAACCAGCCTAACTAACGGTGAGGGTAAACGCTGAAATAACGATATTGGCATCTATTTGTCTCGGCAAATACTTCCTGGAATTTCATTTTCAAATTATAAACTGTTTTTTGCATATATACTTAAAATTAAAAATGGGCCATCTGAACAAACAATTCGATAAAAAATTATGTTTCATCTGCTATTAAATTACTGCATAAAAGAAATTGTAGTTTTGCGCAAATTTTTAATTGAATAGTACCTGTTGTAAAAGGAAATTCAAAATTTCATCTAAATATCTTCAAATATGAACATAGGAATTGTCTGCTATCCTACTTATGGCGGTAGTGGTGTTTTGGCAACGGAACTTGGAAAGGCATTAGCAGACAAAGGTCATAACATTCATTTTATTACCTACCAACAACCCGTTCGACTTAATACTTTTCACGCAAATATTTTTTATCACGAGGTTCGGGTTCCTACCTATCCATTGTTCGATTATCCCCCTTATGAGACTGCCCTGGCAAGTACAATGGTAGACGTTATCATGAATAATAAGGTTCAGCTTTTGCATGTGCATTATGCTATTCCACATGCTTCCGCCGCATATATGGCCAAGCAAATTCTTAAGAAAGAAGGAATTGATATTCCTGTTATCACCACGCTTCACGGAACGGATATTACCCTTGTAGGAAGAGATAAAACTTATTCGCCGGTAGTGACTTTTTCTATGAATGAAAGCGATGCCGTTACAGCAGTTTCTAAAAATCTTCGGGACGAAACGTATAAGAATTTTAAGATGGAAAAAGAGATAGAAGTGATCTACAATTTTGTAGATATAAAGCGGTTTGATAGAACACCTGTAACGGCTTTTCGTCAAATAATTGCGCCAAATAATGAAAGAATTTTATTGCACGCTTCCAATTTCAGAAAAGTAAAACGCGTAGACGATGTTGTAAAAGTTTTTGAAATAGTAAATAAGAAAATTCCCTGCAAGCTTTTGTTTGTTGGCGACGGGCCGGAAAGAAGTCACATTGAGGGACTTTGTCGTAAAATAGATGCGCATGGTGATATCCGGTTCCTTGGCAGGCAGGAGCAAATGGAAGATATTCTTGCAATTTCCGATCTATTTGTATTGCCAAGTGAATATGAAAGTTTTGGCCTTGTTGCACTGGAAGCCATGGCCGCCGGAGTTCCGGTAATTTCAACTAATGCCGGTGGTATCCCCGAAATTAATATTGATGGGCAAACCGGTTTCCTAAGTGATGTAGGAGATGTAGAAAACATGAGTAAAAATATAATAGATATTCTTTCTGATGAGTCTGCTTTTCTGGAAATGAAAAAACATGCTCTTGAGCAGGCGAAAAAATTTGACATAAGTACGATCGTGCCTGAGTATGAAGCACTTTATAATAAAGTGTTGAAATAAAATTTTTACCGGAATTTTATAGGTTAGCCGGCTACGTTAGTATAAATATTATTCTAACGCCTGAGCCATTGTTCCGGATTTACATTGGTGCTTTCTTTCATTAGTATGAAATCTACCTGGCCCTGACCTTCGTCATTGGCGCCGGCTTTTCCGATCACCTGCCCGGTTTTTACAGTCTGGCCTCTTTGTACATCAGCAGAAGCAAGATTGCTGTATACCGTAAAATATTTTCCGTGTTTTATAAAAACGGCCTGTTTATCTTCTATATAACTTACCAGCGTAACTTCGCCATCAAAAACCGCTCTAACCGACTCCCCTATTTTCACGCCAATTGTTACACCAGGATTTTCATAATCAATATTTCCCGGTAATTTATTCAGCCCAAAATGCTCAATTATAAACCCCGACGCTGGCCAGGGAAGTGACCCACGGTTTCTTTCAAAACTAGCGTCGAGTGCCTTGTCTTCTTCTGAGCTTACCAACACACTTGAAGAGCTCCTGGGCCTTGCTGATGGAGTTTCTGAACGGGTAGTCGTATTATTATCCGCTGTAGTGTTTTTAGCATCAGGCTTATTTTTCTTCAGTTCAGCCAAACGGGCTTTTTCTTTTTTTGCTGCTTCGTTCCGGGCAATTTCTATTTCTCTTTTTATCATCGCCGTGATCATATTTTTCAACTTGGCATCTTGTTTTCTCTTTGCGTTTACCTGTGCCGTTAGTTCCTTTTGCTGGCCCTTCAGTTTATTAACAATTACTTTCTTTTCTTCCTGTTGCTTTTCCAGTTGCGACATTTCTTTATCCTGTTCTTTTAATACAGTATTTTTTCGCAGCTTGGTGCCGGATAATATTTTAATCCTGTCTTCTAACATGTCCTGGGTACGCAAAATATTTTCCGCCTGCATTTCGCGATAGTTGCGATAAGATTTTAAATAAGCAATTCGTTTAACGGCATCATTAAAACTTGAAGCAGAGAAAATAAAATTGAGAAAATCGTAATTACTTCGGTTCTTATAAGCATATACCATGCTGTTAGCATATTCATGTTTTAGCGTATCCAAAATGCGGGACATTTTATTTACCT
Source organism: Ginsengibacter sp. (assembly GCA_039935555.1). Taxonomy (GTDB): domain Bacteria; phylum Bacteroidota; class Bacteroidia; order Chitinophagales; family Chitinophagaceae; genus Ginsengibacter. The sequence continues at coordinate 3,807 of JBDTKB010000098.1, forward strand.
CTTTTTGAGATACGTAAATATCACTGTTGAGATTATTAATTTCTCCATGAATGTTATCAATGATATTTCCCTGGAGATCCATTTTTTTATTAATAAGAGTTAGCTGGCCAATATTTACTTTCGCAGTTTTTCTTGTTTCATTAAGCGCTTTTTCAGTTTGTTCAATCTCTTTTTTCAATTGCTCCCGCTGCTGTTGCAAAGCATCTTTATCTACAGTTTGCTGAGCACTTACATTAAAACAAATGAAAAGAAAAGTGAGTGCCGTAAGAATCGATTTTTGCATGCAATTGATTTTTTATAAGAATAAAAGCTATTTATATATGCAAAAGCTAATGAATTTTAAAGTAACGTTTATTTTGTTTTATAATTCCTTGGAACGCTGAATGGGAATGATAATTCATTGTTAAACTCATACTGTTTGTAGGATAAATTGATGTCGACTTTTGTCTTTTCAGCTACAGTTATTTCGCGATAAGTTGCGAATGAAAAACCATTGTTTTTTTCATAACTTCCATAGCTTAGGTCTGCAGTACGGTTTTGGCCAACATCAATATCATCCAGTTTACTTCTTTCAATCAATTCATTATCACCCGAGAGCGTTATAAGATTTTTAAAAAATTTACCAACCGTTCCAATCAATATATGATTCGCTGTACGCCTGTAAGCAACCACGCTATCACCGGTGTAAACGGGATTTCCAATAATAATATCCTGCAGCACTGAAAAATCCAGCGGAATACTGGCAATCCCTTCAATATAATTAAATGGATGATATTCGACTTGTTTGTTAAGCTTGTTCAATATAATTATTGAATCTTTGGTAATAAGAATTCGAAAAGCTTCAATGCTTAAAAATGTTGCATTGATCGAGATCCAAAGTACGCTGTCCTTATACAACCTCACAAAGGCATTAAAATCTGGCTGTTTACCTTTAGAGTCTTCATATTGAACTTTAATTTTTCCCGAAAAGGTGGTGAAGTTGATCCTGTTTTTTTTAAGGGTTTGCAAAATATCGTAACCTTCTTTTAAAGAATCGGCAGCAGGCGCTTTTAGCGCAACTACTACATCTGTATCCTTTTTATTTATCGCAGTTTGCAATTTTTTTGTAGACCTACAGCCATTGATGGAATAAAGTATAAGGATACCAAAAACCATTTTAAACAAATTCTTCATAACAATAATTTAAATTAGATGCTTCCTGTGTGCCCAAAACCACCTTCACCTCTCGATGATGTTTCTAATTGCAATACAGGTTGCAATATCGCTCTTTCTACCCTGGATATAACGACCTGGGCTATACGCTCGCCGGTATTTACGATTTGCTCCTGTGAAGATAAATTTATGAG
>JBDTKB010000099.1:0-11778 GCA_039935555.1 Ginsengibacter sp.
GCAGTTAAGCCAGAATCAGTAGTAGCAAAGGTTGCAGCAGTTAGCCCCAGCATAAAAACTACTGCAGGAACACCTTTAAAATAATTTAAAGCGATCTCTGGAAATAAATAATCCGTTCTTGGTTTGTGGGTTACTTCATCAAGCGGAATTGCAATGCCTTCCCGGTGAGCATAAATATAAAGCAGCGCTCCTACGCTTAAAAAAAACAAGTTGATAATTACAAAAACAAACGTAAAACTCAGCATATTCTTTTGCGCTTCTTTAAGATTTTTGCAACTGAGATTTTTTTGCATCAGGTCCTGGTCGAGGCCAAACATTCCGATGGTAACAAATATGCCACCGATAAACTGCTTGGTAAAATGAAACTTATTTGTAACGAAATTATTTGTGAAAAATATTTTAGAATAATGGCTATTCTTAATTGAATGAAATGCTTCTCCAATGTTCATGTGCAAACTGCTGCAAATAAAATAAATGGAAAGGAAAACAGATGCTACTAAAAAAATAGTTTGAAGAGAATCTGTTATGATGATGGTTTTTAATCCGCCTCTGAATGTATAACCCCAAATTAGCAATAAACATATAACAATGGTGAGCCAAAAAGGGACGCCCATTTCATTAAAAATAAAACGCTGCAAAACGATCGCTACCAAATAAAGTCTGAAAGAGGAACCAATGGTTCTCGAAACAAGAAATATTGCCGCTGCTGTTTTATGGCTTACTTTTCCAAGCGTACGCTCTATTACTTCATAAATAGAAATGAGGTGCATTTTATAATAAAGCGGAAGTAAAATACCTGCTACCAAAAAATAACCAACCGCGTTGCCCAAAACAAATTGAAAATATCTGAATTGAGATCCAGCAAGATTGCCCACTTCGCCGGGTACAGAAATAAATGTAACTCCGCTTAATGCTGTGCCAATCATACCAAACGCTACGAGATACCATTTGGAAGAGCGGTTAGCGATAAAAAAAGTAGAGTTGTCGGTAGAATTTCTTGAAGTGTAATAGGAAACTACAATCAGCATTAGAAAATAGCCAATGATGAAAGAGAGTAAAACAACAGGAGACATACGCTATTAGAATTTGAAAACTGCGAGCCTGCAGGTGGGTTATTGACTAAAAAAAATTAGGATTTCTATTTATTTAATTTGAATTTTATTCAAGGTAAATAAAAATATGGCAATATCATCTTTAGCAGTTTTTTGCGGTTCCAAATCAGGCAATAATTCTCTGTATTGCGAGCATGCAAAGCAATTGGGTTATATACTTGCGCAAAAAAATATTACACTCATTTACGGCGGTAGCAATAAAGGAATTATGGGAGCGGTTGCTGACGCGGTTCTTGAAAAAAAAGGAAAAGTAATTGGCGTAATGCCAAAGCTTTTAAATGGCGTAGAGCATTGCCATATTGGAATTTCGGAAATGTATGAAACCGAAGATATGCACTCACGGAAGAAAATGCTTTACACTAAGGCGGACGCAGCTTTAATTCTTCCCGGAGGTTATGGAACTATGGATGAATTATTTGAAATGCTCACTTGGAATCAGCTAAACATTCATGACAAAAAAATATTTATTCTCAACTCCGGCGGGTTTTATGATCACTTGATTGCCCATCTAAAAATGATGGAAAACGAAAATTTTTTATACAAAAAACTAAACGAGCAGGTAACAATAGTATCGTCGCCGGGCGAACTTAATTTAGATTAATTGGTTATAGCTTTTTACCGATCTTTTAAAAAACTAAAGTTGAAACTCAAATAACTATTTTCAAAATGAATCGTATTGTTTTTATCACCGGCGCCACCTCAGGAATTGGAAAAGCATGTGCACATAAATTTGCGGCAGCAGGTGATCACCTCATTATAAACGGCCGTAGAAATGAGCGACTGCTTGAATTAAAAAAATTATTAGAAGACCAATATAAAATTGAGGTGCTATGCGCTGCCTTTGATGTACAGGAAAAAAAGGACGCTTTCGATTGTATCAATTCTTTCGAAGGAAAATGGCGATCGATAGACATTCTTATTAATAATGCCGGACTTGCATTGGGAAGGGATTTTTTTGATGAGGCACCGCTCGAAGACTGGGAAACCATGTTACAAACAAACGTCAATGGTCTCTTGTATGTAAGTAAAGCCGTTATGCCATTTTTTATTGAAAGAAATGCCGGGCACATTATAAATATTGGATCTATCGCCGGCGATGATGTTTATGAAAAGGGAAATATTTATTGTGTGAGTAAAACCGCGGTGGAAGCGATTAGTCGCGCCATGCGAATCGATTTATTGCAACATCATATTAAGGTTACCAATATAAAACCGGGCGCGGTGGAAACTGAATTTGGCGTGGTAAGGTATAAAGGAGATGTGGCGAAAGCAGCCAAAGTTTACGATGGTTTTACTCCTTTAGCGGGCGAAGATATTGCCGAAGCGATTTTTTACTGCGCTTCTCTTTCGCCAAACGTATGCATTAACGAGCTCGAAATTACGCCTACAGCACAGGCAAACGGCATTTATTTCTATAGGAATATTTAGCTGCCGCAACATTTTTTGCCTCAATTCGTTTACTTCTTGAAATAGTTGGCTAAAGAGCAATTTTGCCATCTGTTTTAAGCTTAGAATTAGCCTTTTCTTCTCTTATTGGCTATTTTTTTGCATATTGTTTATCCAATTTCTCGTACCTCCATGAAAAGCGTCTTGAAAAATCTCGCATTGGTTTTAATTTTATTGCAACTGCAATTTTCCGGGTATAGCCAGGACGTTATAAGGCAGGTTTCCTGTTTTGATTCTACACTGAAAAGAGAGGCCGATAGTTTAAAGCAAAATTTTTTTAAACAAGGTTTTGTGGTGGTAAGAGAAGCAACAATGATGATGGAAAGTGATTATGAAATGCCTGTTATTGTTCCGCTGACGGAAGGAAGCTGGTACCAATTTGTATTTATCGGTGATCTTAGTTCAAAATTATATGAGTTGCGGATGTATGATTTTAACGAAAAACAAGTGGTGTATATAAAACATTATGGAGAAGATAACCTGGCAAACATTATCAGCTATTCTTACATTCCGAAGTTTACCGAATATCATATGATAAAACCTGTACAGGTTAATAAAGTAAAGAAGAAAAATGTTTGCGGTTATATAATGATGTTTAAAAAAGTAAAGTAATTTCTTTGTGTGGTTATTGATAATTTGAGCCGGAACCTGATTAGTTCCGGTTTTTTTGTGCTTTGATGTATCACTCCCAATAAAAAGACAATGTGGCCAAAAATAGTTGGTAAAGTCTCTCGAGATATAATACTGACTTGGGTTTCAATTAAGTAAATTGAAACCCATCCAAGGTTTAAATATTATGTCCAAAAGAAATTCTACTGGGCTAATGAAATCCTGATTTGAACACCGGCGCGTGTATCTACCGTTGGTGGTGATGATGAAATGTATGGGTTAACTCTTCTCTGGTCAAAATACAATTTTACATTTATCCTGTTGCTGATATAATAATCGACCGTTGGGCTTATGGTAATTTCTTTACTACCATTCGTAGCAAATGAACTGCTTTGATCAAGCCTGCTATTACTAGTTACATTATCGGTCACTTTGAAATCAAGCCTGAAATTTATTTCATTGTCAAGCTTTTTACTGTCTTTTTTAGTGAATGGAACTTTGAATGGAAGCTTTAAGCCTTTCTTGCGAAATCCTCCGCCAAAAGTATATTGCGTTGATCTCACTTCGCTAAGTTGGTAATCAATCAGGCTAAGGCTAAGCTGGCGTTGCTTTGTGTAATCAAATTTAAGGCTGAGTTGGTTGGTAAAAGTCATATCCACGCCAATTAACGGGGCAAATTGTTCCTGGATCGTAATATTAGGAACCAGGAAGAATGGAATATAATTGTTACTGCCGCCAGAAGTTGTATCAATAAATGAAGGATAACCAAATCGCGAAACGTCCTGGTAAAGCAATGCCGATGTGAAACTGTTCATTCCCAGGCTGGCGTTATATGCATGAGTCAAAGAAAAATTTGTAAATATTTTATCCATTCCGGAAACGCGACTCAAGCCATTATACGTTAACCTCCAATTGGGTTTGGGTATAACTCCGCTAAATGGATTTGATTTTACGCGTGAATTATTGTCCCTTATCAAAGATACTTTTGTTGGATCCTGGCCGGTATATGCAGCAATAAAAGCAGGCACCAATACATCCACAGAATATCTTCCGTAGCCCATAGCATATCCATCTGCGCCAAGCGGATTTCCTGCAAGTTTGTTATAAGTATTCACGCCGCCCAACCTGTTTGATAAGATCTGTCGGTAATCCTGAAACTTCAAAAAAGTCGCTGAAACCTGATTGGGATCATATTTTCCAAATAAGGTCTTAAAGGCGATATAGCTCACGCTAAAACTACCCTGGATATACGGACTCAGGTGGCCAAAATGGTTTCCGGTACCGGTGGTGTCCTTAAAAGTTTCTGAATAATTTTTTGAAAATGTTTTATCGATATTCAAGTCAATGGTTAAATCTCTTACTGGTTCTAATTGCGCTGAGGCCGAAAGTTTCTGATCAAAGCTTTGAACAAACAAATCATTGAAAGTTGAATCTTTTGTAATGAGCCCTCTTCTTGCGGCATTATTTAGCCAGGTAGTATCTGGTTGTTTCCCCAGTATAAAATCAAATCCCGGGGCCATACTTTTAAAGTTTTGACCAAAAAATTGAGTACTATCTGTGTAGCCCGGTAGCCGTGTGTGGCTGGTTTGAGAAAGCGTACCATTAACTGATTTTATGCTGGTAAGTATCTTACCAAAAGCGCGTACAACGCCATTTATTTCCGGCAATTCATTGGCATTTTTCCCGGGTCGGACTATTTGATTTTTTGGCTGATTTTTAATTGCCGAACTATCCACCGGTTTATTTCCACTTTTAGCAGGCCTTGGTTGTCCAATTGCCCTCAGCCACTTCGATTTGTTATAAAGTCTTGTAAAATCAAGCTGAAGATTTGCTTCCTCTTGCTGGCCGTTTTCAAGAAAGTTACCCAGGTTCACCGCAAGCCTCGAAGCTCCAATCCACTGATAATTCGCAGTATAACCCAGCCGCAAGGTTGTCCAATCTAACAATGGTAATTTACTCAGGGGAGCATTGTAAGAGAAATTAATAGTTTGGGTGAAAACCGTATTTCTGCCTCCTGAAAAAAGATTTCTTCTTACAGTATCACGTTTGGCCTTGGTATCCAGCCTGCCGTAAGGCTCATCTATTCTTGCATTATTAAGAGCTGTATAATCAATATTCAACGAGTGAGTAAGGTCCCATCTCAATATATAATTTCTATCGAATGTAAAATATTTATTGTACGTCTCGGGAATCACATATTTATCTTCACCAACACTTCGTGGTTTTATCACACCAAATTGCCTGAAAATATCAGCCCTAAAACTTAGCTGTGAGGGTATAGGATTAAAATTAAAATCCTTCACAAGATCAAACCAATGCGTTTTTGACTTTTTAAACATTTTTTTAAAGGGAACAATAAAAGTTGGCTGCGCAATATAATTGTAACCCAAAGCGGCCCTTTGTTTCGTTACGTCATTATATTCAATCAGCGGATTATGTGCTTCGGTTTTTGTATAAGAATAACTTAGGTCGAGATTTTCTATGTCCCAGGGTTTTGGCTTTTTGGTGCTCGTTCTGTTTTTATGAACATTCGTAAACGTAATAGTTTTGGTAGCGCTAAAGTCGATTGCATTCTTTCTTATGGAATCTTTTTCACTTTTTGGCGCTCTTGACAACTTTTCTTTTAATAATATATCAAGATCAAAAGGATCGTATTGCGGAGTGCTCACAGCCTGTGTGTAGCCAGCATAAAATGGAATTGATAAAGCAGCTTTCTTTGGTAAAAGTTTACCTAGTTCCATGTTAACGGCGGCATCGTATTGTACAAAATTATCAAGATACCGTTGATTAACATTTTGTTCCAAAGTTCCGAAGCCTGTGCTGTGTGTATTTGCAGAAATAGAAATCGTTCCAAGATCAGCAAGGTTTGCATCTATACGCGCGAGAGATGCATATCCGCCTTTTTCATTTAGGGATGAAAGACGCAGCTCATTAAACCAAAGCTCACCGCATGCAGTTGTGGTGCTTACATTTTTTACGCCCATCATAATGCCCGAAACTTGTCCGAGATTGGGATTGCCAATGATGGAATAAGTTTGCCCATTACTTTGCAGCTGGGAAAATATTTTATTTAACGGTGTGCTCGAAAGATTTCGCAAAGTTTTTATCTGTGGCAATATTCCCAGATCCAAATCGAGACTATTTGCTTGTATCCATAGTGTATCATTATAAGCCTGGCTATCGGGACTAAGCCCCGTGTTTAATGGAGTCAGTTGCAAAGGGATTTTTACTTCATAATAATTAGAAACAAAATCACTTCCAATTCTTACAACCGCAACTAAGTCATTATTACGTATTGGACTTTGTATATTTTTTTCTGCATGAATATACATTTGCAACTTGCCGAATTGCCTTAGATCCCTGTTAGCATATGTTTGAAAAACAGCTTTACCATCATTCGGGTTTAAGTCGCAAAACTGGAGCGAAAGCGCTTGTTCATTTTGCAAAAGATTTACACCATTATTGCTTATAGTTTGCACTCTTTGAATGGCTGCGGGTGTACGGTATGGTAAAGGGGAACGTTTGTCATTTTCTTCAATGTTTACAGCACCTACGTTGAAGTCCGTAGTTACTTCCGGGCTGTAATTGCCAGTTGAATCTATTTTATAGGCAAATTTTCTCCACGTATTGCGCACAAGCGCCAATTCTCCAAAACGCACGGTTACACTGTCCTGGAAACCCGTCAAAAACATTCTTATAAAACGTATGGATTTAAAATCAGGAATATTTCCTATTTTTTTATTGTAAGATTGAATAGGAATTCGCATCTGGTACCATGTCTCCGGCCTGGTAGTGTTATCGGCAAGCTTTACTGTTACTAATTTTTTATCTACAATAAAATTTTGACCAATAGCCATTGAAGGATCCGATGGCGGTTTTAAGTCTACTGTATATTGAAAATATTCCTCTGTTTCATTTAATGTATTATCGCGGTTTAAATCTTCCTGGTCAGGATAGAGCGTTGCCGCCGATGAATATTGAGAATTGTTATTTGCGATTGGCGAATTTCCTTGCGGTCCATTAAAATTTTTGTACCTGGCGAGTATTCCTGCATTGGAAGCATCCAGGTCATTTCCGCGATAGTAGTGGTAATTATCTGTAGACGGATCCGCCAATGCATCGCGATACGCTTGTGAGCCTGCCCCAAAATCTGCAGCTAAAACGTTCAAATAATCCACTCTTCTTTTCGAAATTTCTGCGCTGTCAGTAAGTCCGTCAAAACCTACATCCTGGTACGGCCTGTCATTTGGGTCGTTGCTAAAAGCGTTGGTTACCTGTATTGGATTTCGTGGTACAACACCCCATATTGATGTATCCACTTGTGCGGGCAAATTTGGAGTCGGTAACCCGTTTTCATAAAACCTTCTTGAATCTTTAAGCACGTCTTCTGAAACGTTTCCAAGGTTGATATAAAATTTACCGCCGGTGCTTGTTGGATTGAGTATAAAAGGATCCTGAACCCAGCATTCAATATATTCAACGTTCGCGGTTTCAAAATCAGTTTGGTCAATACTCCTCATAAGGCCGCCCCACCGTTGGGTCGGATTTCTTAATGTTCCATTCGCATTAACCGTCCCGGCTGAGGCGTCATAATTATATGGTCCACGTGCAGTTGGAAAATACGAAAGATCGAAGGTTATTAATTGATTTTGGCCAAGTTCAGTAGTAAGTTGCGGAAAAATTTCCGTTTGAGAAATCGCCCTTACTCGTGGATCAGAGAGTTCCTTTGTGTTTTTGCCTAATGGATTGTTTACATTTTTTGGATCCTGCAGTGTGGGCTCAATTTCGTACCAGGCTATTTTCGCCCTGTTTTTACCATAATTCAAATTGTCGTTATCCGCTGCTTCGGGAAACAAAAGTGTATTACCCGTTTCATCTGTTGCGCCAAACGGAGTTGAAGCTAACGCCCAACTTATGGGCGGAAAGCGAAGATCAATATTGCTTACAGCGCCTTCAAAATCATCTATATAAACAACGCCATTAGTGCCCTTGCCAATTTGCGGAGCATGCCCGGGTTGCAAATATGCTACTTCCGCATATGCATTGATTGCTGAAGGAGCGGTCGTTCTGTAAAAAGGAAGTTTATCTAAAAGTTTGGTCAGCCGCGGAACATCCCTGTGATAATTTACATCCATTCCATACATCGTATTTTTTATAGGATCTTCTCCATAATCTACTTTTGTAAAGAATGGCCTTTCACTTAGCCTCACCATGGTTCCTCCAATAGATAATTGTTCTTTGGCAGTATTTTTTGCCTGGTAATCCAGCCGAAGCCCCATGTAACTTTTTTGTTGAATACCAAAAGCGGCATTGTTCTCAAAATTTACCTGGACCGGTAATCCGGCATTTATAATCGATTGATTGATAATTTTGATCGTACCGAGGTCATAATTTATGGTATAATCGATGTTTTCGCTCAGGTGCTGGCCGCCAGCAGTAACGGTTACAGAGCCCGGCGGAATATTATATCCAATGCTAATGTCTGCCGATGAAGAAGTCTTTGCTGAACCTTTTATAACAAACCTGTCAAGATTTGGAAATTGTTGTTGGGCAATAACTTTTATGGAGTCATACAAAGGATAATACAAGCTGTCCTTGGCAATAGTTGTATCTGTAAATACCTTCGGAGCAAGGTCGCGTCCAAATGGTTGCAAAAGCGGAAATATTACGCGGCTGTATTGAGGTAAAACAGTATAACCTTGCACAAAGTCAAAAACGCCATCAGGCTGCGGGTCATTTTGATTATTGAGCCTATCCAAATTTACTAAAGTCAAAATAGGCGTGCCAAGATTAAGATCACCAAAGGGCAGGTAACGTTTTGCACCAAGCCCTGGTTGCTCGTATAACACGTTTAAATTAAAATCCTGTTGGTCGAGGGTTCCAAAGCCCACACTGTACACATTCTTCATCATTAATTGCCAAATAGGAAGGTTTGGTCGTTGGGACGTTGCCTTCAATAATTTCAAAAAAAGTACCTTTTGATTTGCAGAAGTAGAATCCGGAGGAAGGTCCTGCGAAAATTCACCAACCTGGTAAATTTTTCCATTGTAAGAATATTGATAAGCCACAGCCAGTACATCATCCGGCTGAAGCGGTTGGCTAAGCGACAAAAAGCCCACCTTTGCATTAAAGATGTATTGAGTAGAATCGAGTTTCCTGGCAAAAGTTTTTTCAAAATCCTGCACGGGATTCAATCCAATTGAGGTCTGCAATTGGCTGGTGACTAACGCAGGATCGCGACTGCTGGGATTACTGATAATTTGTTGGTATTCGGCATTTGTAGCGTTGGCCGGTAAGGTTCCATTTACGGGAAAAGGATGGAAAGGCCGTGATTCTCCAAGGTCCATGAGTCCAACAATTTCCCGTGCGTTAGTAGTAGCGCCATTTTTGTTGGTAACCCAAACTTCCATTCTCAGAATCTGAACCGGTGTTGTTACTGCCGGCAAAGTACTCATCGCCTTATTGTAATTATTTTTAAAATATTGGCCTAGTAAGAAGTGCCTGTTTTCTTCGTATTGATCGGCTTTAAATTCAAATTGTTGCGCTGCGCTTCCACCCTGGAGATTTACCGTTTGCTTTTGAGATTTTTCATTTGCCAAAACTGCGGTCACGAACAATTTTCCAAACTGTAATTCTGTTTTTATACCAAACAAAGATTGCACACCCGGGATGAGCGTGCTGCGCGACGGGAAAGAAACGTTTCCTGCCTCAAAGCGTTTTAAAATTTCGTCGGAAGTGCCGGTGTAATCAAGTTTTAACTGGTTGGTAAAATCGAAATTAGCAAGCGTATTGTAGCTTATGGGAAACTTTAATTTATCGCCGATATTAGCATTCACATTTAATTGCGTCGCCATATTAAAATCCAGGCCGCCATTTTTCCTTGCATTTTCCGGTAATGTAGGGTTTTTTACATTTTGGCCCTGGTAACCCGCTGTTACGTCAACATTTCCCTGCGGTTGTATTTCAATTTTGCCATTGCCAAAAAGCCGGTTAAATAAATTATCATAAACGTTGAGCTTGGGTTTTACCTGGCCCCTGTTTAAAAGGTTTAGTGTATTCGCCCGCTTCTTGAAGTAATCTTTTTCAGCTTGCTGGCCTTGAATTTCCATAAATTCCTGGGCCGAATAAGAAGTGGGCGTTCTATAAAATTTATTACCTATTTTTTCGTAAACGATGTATCTCTTTGTTGCAGGATCATAGCCGATTGAATCTGTAATATTTGAGGGAGTGTTTAAATCAAAAGGGCTGCGCTGGTTCGAAAAAAAATCGCCCCGCCTGTCGTGTATGGGATAATGTAAAGAATCGTTTGAATATTTCCTGGTTGAATCTTGCGAAAAAGACTTATTGATTCCAATAATGGAAAAAACCATCACGAGAAGGCAAACTACTTTCCACCCAAAAAAATTATTTGGCAATTTTCTTTTCAGCAACATCCAACAATTAATTAAGGTAGAGTTCTATCAAATCGCTTTTAGGGCTTTTTTTATGAGTTCTTCAAGTGTGTTTATAGTTGGACTGGAAATTACGATTTTTTTAATTGATTGCTCTGCCAAAACCCGGGTAATACCAAGAGCCACTAATGCATTTAACGCATCTTGCTCCAATGTATTGCTGATGGATGCCTCTCCTGGCAAATTTGTTGCCAATTTCCCCATTTTATCTTTAAGTTCCAAGATAAGCCTTTCTGCTGTTTTTCTGCCAATGCCTTTTACACTTTCTAAAAGTCTTGCATCATTATGAGTAATTGCCTTGCTTATTTCTTCGGGTTTCATATTAGACAACATCATACGCGCAGTTGCTGCACCTACACCGGAAACGCTGATCAGCATTATAAACATTTCCTTTTCCATAGTGTCATAAAAACCATATAGCGTATGCGCGTCCTCTTTTATCTGAAGATAAGTATACAACTTTCCTTCAGTTAATTTTTGTATATGAGAATATGTATTTAAGCTGATATTTACTTCATACGCCAGGCCCTGTATATCAACATATACAACTGCCGGATTTTTATAAGAAAACTTTCCTGATAAGTATGCGATCATTTGGTTTTAAGAGCGCCAAAAGTAAGAAAATCATTGTCAGGAAAATCATTATTAATTAATTGTGATCGTTTACATGAAATTGAGTTGTCAGGATGTTGTATTTTTATTGCCTCATAAAAAAGCCTGAACCAATAAATGGATAAAAAAATATCAGCGGCAATCACTGCAGTTGGCGGTTTTGTGCCTGAATATCGCCTTACCAATGCCATCCTCGAAACCATGGTGGATACCAACGATGAATGGATAAAATCAAGAACCGGAGTTGAAGAAAGAAGAATTTTAAAAGGAGAAAACAAAGGTGTTTCTGAAATGGGAGCGCCGGCGGTTTTGGAACTTTGCAAAAAAAGAGGACTCGATCCGGCAGAAATTGATTGCATTATTTGTTGCACCGTTACGCCTGATATGACTTTTCCTGCAACGGCAAATATTATCTCCTATAAAATTGGAGCGGTAAATGCATTTGGCTTCGACCTTTCCGCAGCTTGTTCAGGATTTCTTTTCGGGGTAACTACGGGAGCTTCCTTAATAGAAAGTGGTCGCTACAAAAAAGTGGTTATAGTTGGTAC
>JBDTKB010000100.1:0-2845 GCA_039935555.1 Ginsengibacter sp.
TAAACGATGGTAATGGCAAGTTCACCATGTCTCAGCTTCCGGTTCAGGCTCAGTTTTCGGTATTGAATGGCATGATGGTTCATGATTTTGATGGCGACGGTAATTTGGATGTGTTGATAAATGGAAATGATTATGGAACCGAAGTTAATTTAGGCCGGTACGATGCGCTAAATGGCTTGATGCTGAAGGGCGACGGCAAAGGCAATTTCAATCCATTGTCTATTTTACAAAGCGGAGTTTATATTCCCGAAAATGGAAAATCTTTGGTTGGATTAAAAGGAAAGAATGGAAAAATTTTAGTAGCGGCTAGTCAGAACAAAGGGCCGTTAAAAATATTGGAATTGAAGAGAAAGGATAAAATTATACCTTTAGCTCCCTTCGACGAGGCTGTTACGGTTACTTATAAAAATGGTAAAACGCAAAAACGTGAAATTGGTTATGGATCTTCATTTTTGTCTCAGTCCGGGCGTTTCATTACCATAGATAGTAACGTTTCATCGGTGGAAATAAAAAACAATAAAGGGGTTGTTCGAAAATTAAGTGTACAATAATAGCAGTTATTATAAAGGAATGAAAAGAGATCAGTGGTCCCGGAGATTTTCGTCTATTTTAGCTTCACTTTTTTTATCGGCAATTATCTGCTTTTCCTGCAAAAACTACAAGCGAAATAGCACACACGCTGACATATCTGCAAAAAGCATAAGTAAAGGTGAAGAATTGGCGAAGGCTTATTGTCAATCTTGCCATATGCTGCCAGATCCTTCATTACTAGATAGTAAAAGTTGGGAAAATGGAGTGCTGCCACAGATGGGCCCGCGGCTGGGTATTTTTAGCTTTGGAATGAAAAATTATCCAACCTTCAGGGATGGTTATATAGGTTCAGATTTTTATCCTTCCAAACCCGTGGTTAATGATGCTGAATGGCAAAATATTCTGGATTATTATACGGCAACTTCACCTGATTCTTTGCCACCACAAAACAGAAAATACCCAATTAAAATTGGCCTTCCGCTTTTTAAGGCAGAGATTCCGAATCTTAAATATCAGAATTCGGCAACGAGTTATTTAAAAATTTTGCCCGGCGATTCATTGCATTCAATAATATTAAGTGATGCAGTAAAACAAAATCTATTATTCATAGATAGGAAAGGCGGGGTTACTGATTCGATAAATAATACCGGGCCGGTTGTTGATATCGACTTTAGCCCAAACAAATTACTAGCCTGCGATATCGGCGTGTTAAATCCAAATAATGGAAAATTTGGAAAAGGCTTGCTAATTAACGCCACACCATCTGGCCATTTTAAAAAAGATTCATTTGCTTTAATAGAGGGATTGCAAAGGCCGGTGCAAATAACAGCTGTGGATTTAAATAATGATGGAAAAAAAGACTATCTCGTTTGTGAATTTGGATTCCTAACAGGCGCTTTATCCTGGATGGAGAATCTTGGAAATAATAAGTTTGAAAAGCACATAATAAGAAATGTACCTGGGGCAATCAAAGCATATGTCCAGAATGTTAACCACGATGGCCTGCCGGATCTTTGGGTTTTATTTGCGCAGGGTGAGGAAGGAATTTTCTTATTCACCAACAAGGGCAACGGCAATTTTAGCCAGGAAGAAGTATTGAGATTTCCCCCGGAGTATGGATCTTCTTCTTTTGAGCTCGTAGATTTTAATAAAGATGGTTACCCTGATATTCTCTATACCTGTGGCGATAATGCGGATTATTCAATCGTTCTAAAACCCTATCATGGCGTGTATATTTTTATGAACGATAAAACCAACCATTTTACCCAAAAGTTTTTCTATCCAATAAATGGTTGTTATAAAGCAATCGCCAGGGATTTCGATGGTGATGGAGATCTGGATATAGCAACGATTTCTTTTTTTGCGGATTATGCGAAGCAACCGGAAGAAGGTTTTGTTTACCTGAGAAATGAAGGCAACTTTGATTTTCATCCTTTTACTTTGGCTGAAACCAAAATTGGAAGATGGCTTACTATGGACGCAGGAGATATTGATGGTGATGGCAAAACCGATTTAATCCTGGGCAATTTTTCTATCGGCCCTTCTATGAAGAATCATCAAGTCGACTGGAAGCAATCTCCGCCATTTTTAATATTGA
Organism: Ginsengibacter sp.; assembly: GCA_039935555.1. Taxonomy (GTDB): domain Bacteria; phylum Bacteroidota; class Bacteroidia; order Chitinophagales; family Chitinophagaceae; genus Ginsengibacter. The sequence continues at coordinate 2,129 of JBDTKB010000100.1, forward strand.
AAAATACAGGCCAAAAATGAATTTGAATGCAATTAATAAAACTATTCGATTTTTTTTCCTTTTCATTGGAACGGGCTTTTTGGCCGTTATTGCAACTCCAAAAATCGCTGCAGCACAAACACTTCCTTCTTTTAAAATGAAGCTTACTAACGGGCAACTTTTTTCTGATAAAGATTTGTCACCAAATAAGCCAACAGTGCTAATTTATTTTTCACCTGATTGTGGGCATTGTCAAATTTTAACGACTGAAGTATTAAAGAAGATTGATTATTTCAAAAAAGCCCAGGTAATAATGGTCACTTTTTTACCGGTGAATGAGGTGTTTGATTTTGAAAGAAAATATCAAACTTCGATGTATTCAAATATCACGGTTGGGATTGAAATCCCGGCTTTATATTTCAAAAATTATTACAAGTTGGAAAACACGCCTTTTACCGCGCTATTTGATAAGCACAAAAAATTAATTATTTCCTATCAAAAAGAAACTCCCGTAGATGATTTAATTAAACACTTAAAAAGTCTTTGATTTTTAGAGAAAATTGCGGAAACCAATCTCATTGCTGCCGAAATAGCATATTAGAATTAATAATAATTAATCTCCTTCTTCCAAAAGATGAATTTCTATATTTTCCTTTTTTATTAGGTAGATGCATTAAAAAAAATTTTTTAATGCATCTTAACGTTAACTTTATTTGTCTTTTGTAGTAGAACCGCCCA
>JBDTKB010000101.1:0-5698 GCA_039935555.1 Ginsengibacter sp.
CGGTAAATGCTTTCATCTTCCACATCATCATGTATCAAAAATGCATTGTGCAATAACTCCAGCGTGATCGCAGAATTTAAAGCAAGGTCAGTAGTACCTCCAAATGCTTTACAGGTGGCAATACATAATCCCGGGCGAAAGCCTTTGCCTCCACGGTTTGGATAATCTGCCATGAGATCATATAAATATTTTCGTGGCTCTTTATCAGGAATAAAATGACGGATACCCTTCAACGTTTCAGCGCCATATTTTGCAAGCATCTCCTTCATCAAAACTTCGTACATGGGTTACTTTTTTAAACCACTTCAATATTGATAATAGCCTTTATTAACGGGTTCTTCAAATCTGTAAACAATGAAGTATAATGGCCCGGTTTGCAGGCGGCAGGAATATTGATGCGAATAACAACTTCTTTGTTTTCGCCCGGTTGAAGAACTACAGATACTGGCCGGATGCTAATATTATGTAAAGGGATTTTTTCTTTAAAAGGGCCAGCCAGGTCATTCTTTTGCAATTGAATTTTTACAGGACCTAATGACTCGTCATCAGAAAGATTCATGTATAGAACTGCCGTTTCACCGGGCATTACTGCTTCATCCGGTTGTAAAATGGTAACGCCGTTGTTTTGTTTTTTTTCACCAGGAGCTTCAGTAAATCTTATATCGCTGGTTTGTTGTGCAACGTTATCTGACAATACTTTTAATTGCGAAGAGAGTGCAATAAAACCATCAAGAAAAAGGTCTACCACTTCATGCGTGTCTTTGCGAATTCGGTTCAGCAAATTCTCGGGGTTACTTCTTACGTCATCAACATTAATAACTTTCTTTTCAATTTTTTTAGCTGCTAATATTCCCGCTGCAATTTCTGTTTCCAAAACATTTACGGCAGAACTTAATACGCGTTGCGCATTATTCAGCATGTTATTTGGATTCAATACATCAAACAAATCATCTGTAAGAGTTTTCTTCTGTTCATTATTTGGACCTTGCCTTTTTCCTGCCATTGGGAGCTGTTTTGGTTGGGTTTTCTTTTACATTTAAACGAATAGAAAAATGGGCAGGCTCAAACCCCTGCACTTTTACGTTGCTTATATAAACCCCGGGTTTTGTGGTAAATGGAACGGCAATGTCAATATTGATCCTTTGTTGCTCACCGGCAGCCAAGGTGAAAGACTGTGGATTAAAACCGGTAATAAAATTTTCTTCGATCAGATCATCAAAACTAAAAACATAGGGCGAATAAATGAGCGTACATAATACCGCCTCCTGTTTAATATTGTCCAATAAAAATGAAATAGAAATGTTGCTGCCAGCCTCGGCTTCTGCATCCAAAACAAAAGAAGGTGCCGGCATTCCTGATGTTGCTGTTGTAGATTCAGTATTTGTCGTCGGCTGACTGCCGGCTTTTTGAACCATTGAAACACCAAGGTCTACCATATTTTTCAGGTACTGAATATTTAACTTTGTATAGGCGTTGAAGGCTTCTGTGAGAAAATTTGCCTGGAAAATGTTTGTCGCCTTTTTTTCGCCTGGTGTCGTAATCCCGCGAAGAATGCGTGAGCCTTCGTTCATAAAAACCTTATTGGCTTCTATCGACTTATTTACGAGTTCTTCAATATCTTTTGCCAAAGAATTTTCCTTATCCATATTGATTTATTTTCCGGCGATAGATAATACATTCGTACCGGGCAACCTGTTAACGGTTGGCTTTTCGCAATAATAATGGTCTTTCCAACTTTGCCACTTTAAGCGGTACTGTTGTTCGCTGTGCGGTTTTACAACGGTAGCATTTGGATCTTTGACTATAAGGGTAAAACAAATATTCTGATTGATTTCTTTTTCACGCAGCACGATTTCTGTTGTATAAGTTGAGCCATTTTTAAAATTGGATAGATCGACTGTCATCAAAACCTTTTCACTTCTGCCCGGATCAAGTGTTACAGAATTTTTATCTAACTCCGGTTGCGAAGGGGCAGCCGTCCCGTTTTCATCATTTAGCCCGCGTACACCTATACGATATGTTTTTGTTTGATTACAATCATTTTTCACCATAAATGGAATGATGATTCTTTCACCTTCCACGGCATTCCTCGTAATTGATGCAATGCAATGAGGCGGGCAAGATTCCTCGGGCGGGCAACAATCACAATTGCCGGTATTGAGCTTTGGAATTTGAATAAGCGGCACTCCATTTTTGATAATCGATTTATTAACAGCGCTGATATTATTTATAAATCCTTCCATTATTGGCTTTAATGTTGACACAGAAAGATTGGTGAGCTGCTGAAAATTATCAGTTAGCATTTTTTGAACGTCAGCGGTTGTAGTTGATTTGCTGTCCATAATTATTGAGCTTTTATTTATTGGTTTTGCGATTTTATTTCATACGTAATATCATTATTCCAAAACCGCATATTGCCTTCATAATCTTTACCTGCATCGGCATTATCCGGCATGGTAATATCAAGATGCACCGTCATCGTTGCTCCGGGCTGAACCGTTTGCCCGCATTCCTCAATGTTTGCCGCCGCCCAATCAGGCAAGTACCGGTTTACGTTTCTTGCTATTTCATCCATAGTTGGTAGATAACCTTCAGCGCCTTTACTTCGCAACGCAAATCCGAACGCGCGGCAAACCAGGTCCATATCAAGTGCAGCCACATGCTTTACGTCAGGAACCTGGAAAGGCAAATTGCCAACATTAGTTAAAGTAATTTCTGCGGTGTGTTTTTTTCGCGGTTCGGCACCAACGAATGAAAAACTAAGTGGATAAATATTAACCTCCATGTGGGGCTGCACAATCATTTTTACCTTTCTTTCCGTGCCGCCAATTAACAACATGCTTTCATAAGTTCCGGGCGGCGTTTGTGGCGGCAACTCATGAGATAATCTTTCCAACTTTTCTTCTCCGGGTTTTAACCTGCTTCCAATTCTTAGGCTGGAGCTATTTCCAAAAAAATTTCCTTTACTGGTATCATGTTTCAGCGAAAGTGTTTTTACACTCAGCATGTCTTCAGAAGCGTTGCGTAAAGAAATATAGCCTCGTAAGGCAGATGGTGGCCCGTTAAGAATTACTTCTTCATCACCTGTATTTATTTTCTCGTGAAAAGCCTCTGCAGTAACCTTGAGCATTGTATAAAATTTATTGCTGAATATTAATTACCTGGTGGGTTGGCCGTGCGTTTCTCTAACCATTGTTGGATTCGGGGAAAGGACGTGTATCAGGTTCACAACAATCGGTTTCACAGTTTTCCGCGGCATTTGGAACGTAAGGTTCGGTTATTATTTGTGCCTCTCCACTCATGCAGACACTAAACATTTCCACGCCGAAAATTTTAAAACACACATTGGAGTAATTGGGCACATGTACCCTCACTTTCATCATGTCTTTTATATCCTGCAAGGTAAATCTTGGAAGATTTAATATTTCTATTTTGCTATCCGTGGCCACCGGTTGTGCGGCATCACCCTTTAAGGTCAATACATTATCAGTATCAAGTTTGCCGGAAACAATTGTTTGAAGACTGCCGGAATGCCTTGCATCGAAACCTCCTTCGAGATTAGAATTTAGCGTTCCGTCAATTGTTGAATCGATATCAAAAATTTTTTCGGGGTATAGATGATGATCAAATGAAGTTGGAATTTTGGGAACACTCATGGTAGAAATGTTTATTGGGGTTAAGAACGAATACACTAATACTTAGTAAATATAATTTGTAAAAAAGAGTTTTGCAAGAATTTAAGATACAAAATGTATAATTTTTTTGAATGGGCATATGAGTGTTATTTTCTCGAATCAGAAATTAGAATATATATTCATTGCAATCCTGCAGAAGCCGGTTTTGTTACGAAAGCTGAAGGATGGAAATACAGCAGCGCGTTAGATTATTATGGTGGTCAAGGACTTTTAGCAATTATGAAACTGGAAACTTTGGTAATATAATGTGCTTTCAAGGCACAGATACTCATCCGCACAAAAAGTCATGCTAAATATTTGCGCAGCATATAAAAATCTCAAATAATAATTGGCTACAAGGCGCGATGTCCATTCAAAGAGCAACGAATTTAACCGGCACATTCTTTCCTATTTGTAAAGCAATAATTATTGAAAAGAAAAGATCTGAATGCCCAAAAATTAAACTGCCCCATTTTAGTGGGGCAGCTTAATTTATTATCATTAAAGTCGGTATAACTAATTTGTTTGTAATTCCTCTTCCAGCACGGGATAATCAGTATAACCTTTCTCGCCCGGAGTGTAAAAAGTAGCAAAATCTGGTGTTGAAAGTTCGGCGCCAAGAGTAGTGCGTTTCACAAAATCGGGATTGGCAAGGAAGGGCCTTCCAAATGCAACGAGTTCCCCCTTGCCAGCTTCCAAATCATCTTCGGCACGAGCTGCATCATAACCACCAGAGAGTATTATGGTTCCTCCGAAATTTTCGCGTATGGCCGCTTTTATGCTATGCGGTACTTCCGGTGCGCCCATTGATGAATGGTCCACCGTATGAATGTAAACAATGCCGATTTCGCCAAGGCCTTTGGCCAAATGTGTGTATTGCGCCTCTGTATTTGTATCTGGCACGATATCGTTAAACACACCATAAGGAGATAATCGGATGGCAGTTTTTTCTTTGCCAATGGCATCAGCAACTCCGGCTGCAACTTCAAGTACAAAGCGGTTACGGTTTTCATAGGAGCCGCCATATTTATCGGTACGCTGGTTTGAAGCCGTATTTAAAAACTGCTCGAGAAGATAACCGTTTGCGCCGTGTAGTTCCACACCATCGAAGCCTGCTTCAATAGCGTTTTTAGCAGATTGTACAAATTCCTGTATCAATGCTGCCACATCTTCCGTTGAAACTTCTTCAGGCGTCGGTAATGGCTGCATTCCTTTCTCGTCAGTGTACATTTCTGTGTTGCTGGCGGGGATAGCCGACGCACCAATTACGTTGGCACCATCGGGTAAATTGTCAGGGTGAGAAATACGGCCGGTATGCATAAACTGGATGAAAATATAACCGCCTTTTGCATGAACAGCATCTGTTACTTTTCTCCATCCCGCTACTTGTTCTCTACTGTACATACCCGGTATGCGCGCATAGCCAAGCCCGTCTGGTGATGGTGATACACCTTCGGTAACGATGAGGCCTGCTTCAGCCCGATCGCTATAGTATTTCACCATTAGTTCATTTGGAATATTGTCGATAGCACGGCTGCGCGTCATCGGTGCCATCACAATCCTGTTTTTTAAATTAATCGCTCCCAGCTTAAACTCGCTGAAAAGCTTTGGATAAGATTTGCTCATGTTGATTTTTTATTTGTTTAATTTTTTGTTTACTTTATGAGAATGACATAAAACACTACCTTTACTTGCATTATGCAAGTGCAAACATAAGACCAAACTTGCAAAATGCAAGTGATTATGAAAAATAATAACGAAGAAATATGCAGGCGCTCTCAATGCGCCATTAATATAGCCCTGGAAACTGTGGGCGATAAATGGTCATTGCTCATACTTCGTGATTTGATGTTCACCGCCAAGCGGTCTTATGGTGAATTGCAATCTTCCGAGGAAAAAATTGCCACCAATATTCTCGCCTCCCGCTTGCTATCCCTGGAAGTAAAAGGTCTTATTAGAAAAGCTGCAGATCCGGAAAATGGCCGGCGTAGTTTATATTATCTTACTGAAAAAGGAATTGACCT
>JBDTKB010000102.1:0-8735 GCA_039935555.1 Ginsengibacter sp.
TTCCCAGATGACCTGCCCACGGAAATTTTTCAATTTCATCAGGAAACACTGATTCAATAAGAATGGGCTTTTGAATGTTTGCGGTGACGGTTACACTTTCAGAATTATCATCATTCCTAATAGCAAAAGAGCGGGGAGAAAGTAATACTTCTTTTGCTTCCTCAAGATTTCCAATGGTTGCAGAAATACCCCATACCGAAATTTGATGCTGTTTTTTATATTGAAGATGAATTATTCTTGAAAGCGCCAGCTCAACCTGCACGCCTCTCTTGGAGCCAATTAATTCATGCCATTCATCAACAGCAATAATTTTAAGTGAATTAAAAACGTCGGGATAATTTTTTTGTGCCAATAACAAATGAAGGCTTTCCGGCGTAATAATGAGCACTTCAGGAACTTGTCTTTTTTGCTTTTGCCGCTCCGCAATTGAAGTATCACCGTTTCTAATTCCAACTTTCCAGTTCATCCCCAATTCATAAATAACTTCTTCCATTGCTCTGCCAATATCCGTTGCCAATGCACGCAACGGCGTAACCCATAAAAGCTGTAGATTATTTTTTGATTTTGTTTTATATGAAGTTGGATGACCGTTTATAAAATTTATAACCGAACCTAAAAAAACAGAAAATGTTTTGCCGCAACCGGTCGGGGCATTTACTAACCCGGATTTTTTATTGATGATGTGCTGCCAGGTTTCTAATTGATATTCAAAAGCGGAAAACCCTTTTTTGGTTAGCCATCTATTGATAACCTCATAGCCTTTTGTGGTTTCTAATTTCAATGTAACGTTATAAGGTTTTCAGGTATTCAATTAATGCATTTCTTTCATCGTTGGAAAGTTTATCCCCAAATTTATGTCCTGCGTTGCTGTAGCCTTTCAATGTAGTATTGTAGGTTTCGGTATTTTCAGCTTTTATTTTTTCCTGGTATTTCCACCCAGGTGAATCATAGTTATATTGTGGATGTTTAAAATCTCTGCTCCAGTACTTAGGTCTTTCCTTGCTGTTCAACAAAGTTTCCAACGTAGGTACCGAGCCATTATGTAGGTAAGGCGCTGTCGCCCAAATTCCATCCAGTGGCGGAGCAATGTAACCTTTAAAAGGAACCAGTTTTGCGGGGTGATCTCCTTTAGTGAACCAGCTTTGGTTAAACCAGTTTACAAACTGCGGGCTACTGTAATTTGAGGAATACAGTAATGAATCTGTTTGAATAACTTTTTCAGGTATCAATAAGTTTGGGTAATCACTATCCTTGCCGTAGGTGCCATGGCAATCAGTACATGACTGTTCAAAAATAAGCTGGCCCTTATCAGCAAGTTTCCTGTTAATTACTTTTGGATATACGGGTGGCTTTAATGAATAAATATAAGCAAGCACATCATTAAAATGAGAATCTACTTCTGCTGCTTCTGCTGTGTCCGTTACCGTTAGTAAATTGGACGCCATTAAAAATCTGCCGAAATCACCTCTTCCAAAACCATTATAAAACATGGCGTTTTTCTTTTTTAGCAACCACCAGGCAGGTACATCAGTTGGGATAATTTCTGCGTATATGGGTAACCGTGAGGAGTCTAACCATTTAAGCGTTTTAGGATCGCGGTGAGCTACCAGCAACGCTGCAAGACGGTCAGCAAGATTCACGCCTTTAGTGGGAACGACAAGAAATGGAGACACTGTTTTTACGGCTGTTATGAAATTTTTCGCGGCATCATATTTCAATTCATTACCCTGGCCGTTTTTTAAAAACGATTCCAATAGTTTGGCGGTAAGTGAATGGTCTGCGGTGTAGTCAGAGAGGGAATTTCCCATCCCTATTATCAATGTTCCATTAAGCTCCTGCGCGTGACATTGTAAACAATTGGGGGACGCAATCTGTTCTCCGTTATTCGCTAAAACTGCATTATATGAATATGGAATATTTTTATTAATTCCTTTCCGGCCTAAATCATCATTTTGACCTTTATAAACCATTTTGAAAAAAGACAATGGAATGCCGCTTTTTAAATAATCACCTTCTGTTAAATAAACGTAGCCTGCCTGCGCATCGCCGCTTCTTTGTTTGGAAGGTTCAATATAAACCGGATCGGTACCTTTTTTTTGATACACAAAAAAACAAAACACCAGGCAAATAGTCATTGTGGTAAATATGATCAGTACAGTTTTCATATAGGTTGCAAAGATATCTTATATAGGAAACGGTGAAATGATTTAAAAAAAACTTAACAACTTTCAGGTGGCAATTTAATTTTATTTGCCATAAATATCCAGCATGGTTTTTAGGTCTTCAAGCGTATTGATTTCATTTACAGATTTATCTTTTCTCCATCGGCTCATGCGCGGAAAACGTAATGCCACACCACTTTTATGACGGTTGCTGGCGGCAATACCTTCAAAAGCAATCTCAAATACAAGCTCTGGTTTTACAGTTCGTACAGGGCCAAATTTTTCAATTGAATTTCTTTTGACGAAGTTATCTACTTGTGCAAATTCTTTATCCGTGAGGCCGGAATACGCCTTGGTAAAAGAAACAAGCTTATCGCCGTCTTTCACGGCAAATGTATAATCAGTGTAAAGATTACTTCTCCTTCCGCTTCCCTTTTGCGCGTATATCATAACACAGTCAATTGTGAGCGGATCAATTTTCCATTTCCACCAATCTCCTCTTTTTCTTCCAACCTTATAAGTAGAATTTTTTCTTTTCAGCATTACACCTTCGCTGTTCATTTCTCTTGAGTTCTTTCGCGTCTCTTCAAGATCTTTCCATGTGGTGAAATTTATTATTTCTGAAATTTGAATAGATTTATTTTGGATGGGTAAAATAATTTCTTCCAATTTTATGCGCCTTTCAGCCATTGTTTTTTCCCGGTAATCTTGCCCATCAAATTCCAAAATGTCGTAAGCGAAAAAGCAAATTGGTGCATCCTGTAATTGTTTTTTACCAATATTTTTTCGGCCAATCCTTGTCTGTAAAACTGAGAAGGGTAGCGGCTTACCATCTACCGCAGGAATGATCTCACCATCAATAACAACGCCTTCCGGCAAAAGATCTTTCAAAATAAAATATTCCGGAAACTTATCCGTCATTAATTCTTCGCCCCGGCTCCATACAAACAATTCATTATTGCGTTTGATCATTTGTCCGCGAATGCCATCCCATTTCCATTCAGCCTGCCATTCTACAGGGTCACCTAAAGTTTCCGGAAGATCTTCTAAAGCGTACGCCAAATAAAAAGGATATGGTTTTGAAAAATCAGAAACCGATGCAGACTCACTCAATAGATGATCAAAGGTTGTTGTTACAGGATCCCAATTTCCGCTTATGCGATGCGCAATTATTGAAGCCGACAAGTGAACTGTTTTAGATAACGCATTCACAATTGTTTTTTGTGAAACACCGATGCGGAAACTACCGGTGATCAATTTATTAAAAACAAATCTTTCATCCCGGTTCATTTGATTCCAGCTATCTATTATGAATTTCTTTCTTACGGCTTCATCTTGCTTTTCAATTAAAATAAAAGTTTCCAGGTAATGTGCAAGATTTTTATTAAACTGGCTATCTTCTTTTGTTTCGGGTAATAATAAAGCCAGCGTTTCAGCGAGGTCTCCAACTGTATGATAGCATTCATCAAAAAGCCAGGATGGATAATTTGTTATTTCGCCACACCAATCTCTCATAAGCCTGGAATTGACGGCCCGCCTGGGTCTTCGGCCACTAAAAATAGCAATCACCCAAACTTTATCTTCATCAGGTGCTACTGCAAAATAGTCAACGAGACTTTGAAGCTTATCATTTGTTTTAGTAGATGTACTTATTTCGGTTACTAACTGCGCAAACATTTCCAGGCCGGACAATTCTTTTTCTACGGAATTTATTTCCGGTATAATCGTATTATCATTATTTATAAAATCCTTTTCCATTAGCTTATTGTGGTGAGAATTCTTCAGTTAAAGAAGGTGCTGCTTCTTCATCTTCATTTCCATATTGTGTTTTTACTTCGGCGGCCAAAGAAATATTTTCTTCATTAAGATAACGGCTAAACGCAGATTGAAAACCATGGGTTACAAATACCCGTTCTGCGCCTGTGGCTTTTACAGCTTGCAAAAGGCCATCCCAATCTGCGTGATCACTTAAAGCAAATCCTGCGTCAACATTTCTTCTTCTCGCATTACCTCTTACTTGCATCCATCCACTACAAACACCGACTGCGTGCGGATTAAATTTTTTCATCCACGGTGTACCATCAGCGCTCGGTGGTGCAATAACTACAGTTCCCTTCAATAATTCTTTTGGTGTTTCGGGAGTAATTCTTTCAACGGGAGTTAAATCCCAGCCGTTTTCAATAAGCATTTTTTGCATATTAAAAACGGCACCGTGCGCAAAAATTGTTTGTGTAGTTTCTTTGATTGCTTGTAATATCCGTTGTGCCTTACCAAGGCTGTAAGCCAGTAACACACTCGTTTTGCCGTTCTCTTTATTCTTATTGATCCAGGTAATTACGTTATCATAAATTTCTTGCTGTGGCTTCCATTTATATATGGGCAAGCCAAAAGTAGATTCTGTTATAAATGTATTACACTTAATGGGCTCAAATTTTCCGCTGATGCCGTCATTTTCTGTTTTATAATCGCTACTTACTACCCATACTTCGTTATCAATTTCGATACGAACTTGTGATGAACCAATAATATGGCCTGCAGGATGAAGAGAAATTTTTACGCCATTAATATAGATAGATTCGTTCCATCCAATCGTTTGATAATTATTTTCACCAAGTCGCAGTTGCAGAATCGGTTTTGTATAAATGTGGCAGAGATAATATTTATGACCATAATACGCGTGGTCGCTATGGCCATGTGTTATAATAGCCCGGTCAACAGGTTTCCAGGGATCAATATAAAAATCTCCTTTTTGGCAGTATAAACCTTTATCAGTAAATGAAATTAGATTAGCCATGTAATAATTAAATTACAAATAACCTGCCCAAATTGTTTCAGGAAAACAAAATAATAAGAGCCACCCGCAATTCGTGGAAGTGGCTCTTAACATTGATAAAAAAGTTCTACTAAATTAACCTGGAAAAATTAGTTCTTCAAGAGCAAAATATACTTTACCATTTGCGTGGCATCGTCTAAACTTAACTCCGGATGGGGTGTCATGGCTACTTCGCCCCAAACGCCTTTGCCGCCAGTGATTACTTTATGTGCCAAATAATTTAAGGCAGTATCGTTACCAGCATATTTATTTGCCACATCTTTGTAAGCAGGGCCAATCAATTTTTCATTTATTTTATGACAAGTCAGGCAGTTTGATTTTGCTACAAGAGCGAGACCTTTTTGATAGTCCGGGTTGGAAGAAAGATCGTTTGCTGTAGCCGCAGGAACTGCAGCGGTTGTATCCGTAGTTGTCCCGGTCGAATTTTGTTTGGTATCATTATTTCCGCATGATGCTAAAAAAAAGATAGAGATAATTGTTGCAACAAAAAATTTCATTGTCATGGTATTGATTTATTTGATTTAGGTTTTTTAAAAATCGAATCTGAAAGCGAAATAAAGGTAGATAAAAACAAGGGTTACAAATGAAAATTATTTTTTTTGATAAAAAAATTTTTTTGATATAAAATTCTTAGATCAACTTAAAATTGATACTGCTCCCTTAATTAAATTTTTGACGGCAAATAAAAATGACTAATGCCTTTTACTTGAGGGAAGCAATAAAAATCGATAATTTATTTCAGCTTATGTAACTTTAATTTCCATTATGATACCGTATGAATTATTTTTTTAGAAAATTACCTCTCTCTATTAAATTAATGCTTATAGGAGTTATCCCTATCTTGTTTTTTATATATTTATCGGGGCAGCTTTATAACGAGAAAAAGGAGCGCGTAAAAATAATTTCGGATTACATAGATCATATTCATGAATCAGGAAACATAGCCTTGCTTATTAGTGAGTTGGAAAATGAAAGAAAATATAGTTACGAATATGCTTTAAAAAAAGATGCTTATGGTAATGTGGTCATTCAAAGGCCGCGTACTGATGCAATTATTAAAGTACTTGAGAACACCAAAGATCCATCAATCGCAAACTTTGTTCAATATACATTTTTAAATAAGCTGGCAGGTGTCCGTAGTTCTTTAGACACGGCGCCACATTATCCTGCAGATGCTGTTATGCAATATTATACTAATGCTATTTTTCGGCTTAATACACTCAATACGGTTTCGCCAGTAAGCAATATTTATTTAAAACCAATAAGCCAGGATTTGATTGCCCAAAGAAAATTATTTGAAATGATTACATTTTTGGGGATTATAAGAACAAACATTTACAACGCCTTATACACGAGAAAAAATATGACAGAAACTCTATTAGCTACCATCGGCACCTACGAAGTTTTTAAAACGTATGAAGTCGAATTTCTGTTAAAGGCTTCCCCGCTATCTGTTAAAAGGTATAACGAAGAAAGCGAAAATACTGAGTTAAAGCCTACGATTAAATATATAGACAACCTGTTTAAAACTTTTAGCTATGACAGCATCTACACTGCTAATCAATGGTGGGCTATTTCGTCAAAGGGAAGAAGTGTTTTAAAAAGCCAGCAACTTGATTTATGGCGGAAGAGTGAATCTGGCATGAAAATGATTTACCAGGAGGAAATGAAATCAAGAAATAAAACCTTATTCCTTTTACTAACGGCAATTGTTTTGGTGATAACATTTGTTGTGTTTACGATAAGGGTAATAAGTGAAATGTTGAGAGAACTCAAAGTAGCCGCTGAAAAGATTTCGATTGGTGATACCGGACTATGGTTTAAAAATATGCCCAATGACGTAATGGGTAGCCTTAGTGACTCGATTTTGAAAATTGACAGGAACAATGTAGCACTGGCCGAGGCCGCAAATTCAATAGGGCATGGAGATTTTGACGTGGCCGTGCAACCAAGAAGCAGCGAAGATTTGTTAGGAAATTCTATTTTGAAAATGAAGAATGATCTCCATAAGCTAACAATGGAAAAAGATAAAGTGCAACAGGAAACGCTTGAACTAATGAACAGAAAAGATGATTTTTTAAGCATCGCCAGCCACGAGTTGAAAACACCTGTAACATCACTGAAGGCGTACACGCAGTTATTGCAAATGGATGGTGCTGAGGGGATGGACGATCGGAGGGAAATGATGCTTGCCAAAATGGATGCACAGGTGGATAAGCTCTCATCTTTAATTACTAATTTACTTGACACATCGAAATTGCAAAATGGCAAACTTGCTTACAACGAAAATACTTTTCAATTAAATGATCTACTGGTTGAAATTGTAGAAGAAACTCAAAACATCACCTCTTCGCATGAAATTATAATCAGAACAAATACGCCTGTACAGGTATTTGCAGATAGGGAAAGGATAGGGCAGGTGATGAGCAACTTTTTAACTAATGCCATTAAATATTGCCCTGACAGCAGTACGATTATGGTTGATCTTCAAAATATAGAAAAAGTAGCCGTTTGCTCAGTAAAAGATTTTGGTATAGGTATAAGACGCGATCAGCATGAAAAAATATTCGAACGATTTCATCGCGTGTCGGGAACTAACTTGCATACATACCCCGGATTAGGATTGGGACTTTTTATTGCTAAAGAAATTATAGAAAGGCACGAAGGCAAAATATGGATTGAAAGCGAAGAAGGTAAAGGCACCACCTTCTATTTCAGCTTGCCTGTAACGGAAGGACAAAATATCTAAACTTCGCCGGAATCATTTTCTAATTTTTTCCCAAGCTCCAAAACTTTATCTGTTAATATTTTAAAATCATTCACTACAGTTCTATGGTTACAATTGGCAACTCTTAAAGAATATTTGCCTTTCAAGATTGTGTAAGAAGGAAGAGCAAGGCCACTTTCATGCAATTGAAATAACAATTCTTTATTTAATGCGTTCAATTTTTCTTCATCATTCAACTTTCCTTTATACCTGAAACAAAGAAGGTTAAGAGGTGCTGGCGCCGTTAATTCCAGTAACGGATTTTCAATTACAATCGATTTTAAATATTGGACCTGTTCTACATTTTGGGCCACCATTCTGCCAAATTTTTTTATTCCATGTTCCTTTATTGACATCCATATTTTCAATGCTTTAAAGCCTCTTGATAATTCGACACCATAGTCGCTAAACCAAATGTCGCCGCCTCCCATTCCTCTTTGTTCATGCTGTAAATAATCTGCATGCAGAGAGAATGCCTTGTAATGTGTTTCCCTGTTACGTACAAGCACACATGAAGCCTCATAAGGTATGTACATCCATTTATGCATATCAAGCGCTATGGAATCTGCACGTTCAATTCCTGCAATTTTATACTTGTATTTTTCTGATAAGATCAGCATTGCTCCAATCGCTCCGTCTACATGAAACCACAAATTTTCTTTTTTGCATAGATCAGCAAGGGCATTAAGATTATCACAAGCGCCGGTATTTACTGTTACAGCATTTCCAATAATACAAAAAGGCTGATGGCCGGCTTCTTTATCCGCATCGATCTGTTGTTGTAATTTATCTAATTTAATTTCATAATTATGGTCTACTTCAATCAATCTCAACGATTCACTTCCAAGGCCTAATAATTCTACTGCTTTGTTTGCACAGTTGTGTACTTCTGTAGATGCATACACGATCATTCTTTTTGTTGAACCGTACATCCCCTGTTTTCGCAAATCAAAATTTGCCTTTGCATAACGGG
>JBDTKB010000103.1:0-3190 GCA_039935555.1 Ginsengibacter sp.
CCCTATTCTATTATTGGCATTGGTGATTTAGAACAATCTTATTTCAATCGTACGTCAGGTATGGCCAATACCGGAATCGCCTATTCTAATAACAACTTCGTTACTATTAATAACCCCGCGTCTCTTAGCTATCTCACAAACCAGTTGTTTCTTGTGGAAACCTCTGCAAGAGGCAAGTACGTTAAATATTCCGGCACAGGAGTAACGGCGGGTTTATCGGCAAAAGATTTTAGCATCGAAAAACTTACTTTGGGAATGAGGATAAAAAAATGGTGGGGCGCTGCAGCGGGATTAATGCCATATAGTACCAGCAATTATACGTTCTCGGGTACCCAAAGCCTGCAAGGGTCAAACTTAACACTGCCGGTGGATTATGATGGAAGTGGTGGTGTAAACAGGTTTTTTTTCGCCAATGGTTTTAAGATAACAAAAAATCTATCCATAGGCGCTAATGCATCTTATTTGGGAGGCTCACTGGTACAAAGAGATTCTTTGTTTTCTACTGATGTAACCTCAAGTATTTTTACCACAAAAAATATTTATGTGAGCAATCTTTATCTTGATTATGGATTGCAATATCACATGAAGCTTTCAAAAAAATGGAATGCTACGCTTGGATTTACTTACGCGCCGGAAACAGCATTGCACGCTCAAAACACTGCGTTGATAAAAGACGGCAAAGGCGATACGCTTTCCAATGTAACATTAACCAGTACTATTTTTACTCTGCCTAATACTACAGGATTCGGCATTTCTATTATAAAAGACAATAGGCTTACGTTCGTGGCAGATTATCGATACCAGGCATGGTCATCGCTCAATATTAGCGGCATTAATTATCGCCTGGTCAATAGCAACCGTTATTCAGCCGGAGTTGAATATTCAAAACAGAAAGAATACCAGGGCAGCAAGTTTGAAGTTTCCTATCTCCAGGCCGGGGCTTTCTACAATCAATCTTACCTTCAAATAAGCAATGAACAAATTGCTGACCGTGGATTCACCTTAGGTGCTGGGTTCAATAGCAAACGCAGTACGCTTAGCTATCATTTTGCTTTTGAATATGGTATCCGGGGCTCGGGAATTACTCCGGTAAAAGAGAATTATACAAATTTTACCATTGGCCTTTCTTACAAAGATTTCTGGAATACAAAAGGAAGAAAATACAATTAGTAATTGTATAAATATTGATGTATTCAATCAAAGGGAATTTATTTTCAATTATTTTGTCCAGGTAGCATAAATATTAAAACAGGCAATATTAAAAAGTTAAGGAATAGAGCGTTCCTCTTTTCTATATTCTTTCCTAATCTCTTCCATAAGATCTTCTTTTCTTAAAACTTCATCATCTTTTGAGAGCGCTTTAAGCGTGGCATGATAAATCACATTTAATATTGAGGCGCCCGTCAGTTCATACTTATCAGATAGCTTTTTTAAATCAATTGATGGTTCAATTTTAAACATTGCCGGCAAACTTTTCTCCCAAAGGCGCAAGCGCTCAGCAGCATTAGGTAAAGGAAAATGAATCATCGTATGAAAGCGCCTGATAAATGCATCGTCCATGTTGCTTTTAAAATTAGAAGCAAGAATAATCAGGCCAGGATAGTCTTCTACCCTTTGCAATAAATAACTTACTTCCTGGTTTGCATAACGATCGTGAGAGTCTTTCACATTGGTGCGTTTACCAAACAATGCATCTGCTTCATCAAAGAATAAAATCCAATCTTTATTTTCAGCCTTCGAAAAAACTTTTTCCAAATTTTTTTCTGTTTCACCTATATACTTTGATACGATTTGCGAAAGATCAATTCTATAAACATCTTTTTGGAATTGCTTGCCAAGTAAAGTTGCCGTAAGTGTTTTGCCAGTCCCGGATGGCCCATAAAATAAGGCACGATAGCCAGGCTTTAATTTCTTTCCTAATACTTCATCAAGCAACAAAGTTGCACCATGCTTCATCCAGTTTTGAATATCATCAACCTGGCTCAAGGTATAACTGTTAAGCACCAGGTCATCCCAGGTCATTTTTGTTTCAATATTTTTTGCCGGAAAATCATTGCTGAAATTTTGCCTGCTACTTTTTCCTGTGATCCATTCTTCGAGATATTCATTTGAAAGAATAATACGGCCGCTCATTTTTGGCTCTCCTTCTTTCACTTCCTGCAGCCACAAAATATTTTCCGTATAAAAAAAATGTTCTTTTGAAAAAATCTGTTGCACCTTTAAACGCCTTTCAAGATCATTGCCGGCTAAAATAAAAACAGCGGTTTCTGCGGTTGGAAGCATGCCCCTGTTATTTCCTGATCGTACGCCGCCAATTTCAGGAAAATCGCCACCACTATCTATAGATTGCTCCACTATCGAATCCAAAAAATTGGGCTGAATATGTGGCGACAGCGCCAATAAAATAATGGTGTATTCTTCAAGGGAAGGTTTGTGGTGCAAAAGAAAATTATTAAATGTAGAATTATCTTCGTCTAACCGTAACTGTTGGTAAGAAAATTCGTCAGCATTCTCTTTATTAAAATAGGCGTTTAATCTGCGAAGAATAAGTTCCTTCAGGAAATCTAACGAATGAATAATACTTTGATAACCGGCTTGCAATGTATTTGTATAAGTTTATGAAAATGAAAGTTCGCACTTTTGAAAAAAATATTTTATAAAAAACTCAAGGCGATGCCTGGCAATTATTTTTATAATGCCTGCCTAATGCCACTAGATCATGATATCCTAATTTTTTTGTTAAATCATTCAGCAACCCAAATTTTCCCTGGAAGAAAATCTGTGCAGCAACATCTCGGGTAAAGTCACTAACAAGAGCGTTAGCGCAAACCAACTGCGCTTTGTAGTTGTGCGTGGTACAAGGGCCGCCAGTTTGTTCAGTAAAAATAATATCCGTGAAATATTGGGTAAGCCCTTCCATGATATCTAAACCAAAATTACTTTCAATAGCCATTGGATAGGATAAAGTGTGAATTGCTTCGTGAAATGCGTGGCAATAATTTGAGCGCAGGTACAAGTAAATTTCTTTTGTATGCGCATTTGTAAATCCCTGCACGGTGGTCGCTACATCCTCATCGGGGTGTGTGTCCACAATATGCTTAAGTGATTTATAGGAGTGGCCAAATTCCGCGGCAGAGGTAATTCTCATCTTATCAAGAATGGCTGGCAAGTTTCCCAATTTGTCCTTAAT
>JBDTKB010000104.1:0-8313 GCA_039935555.1 Ginsengibacter sp.
ATCATTTTTTCCTTGAAGTAGGAATTGCTTTAATCAAATTGCAGTTAATTAAAAGCGCAGCGGAAGCTTTCGCTAATGAACTTTATATTTATTTACGTTGTACAAGAATTGTACATCTACAGCATGAGTGGGAAATATAAATTTCATGATAACTATAAATTGTATTTTGTAAATTATACCAACAATGGTGCAAAAGTTTCAGCATGGATAAGCCTGCTTTTTTTAGCCAATCAAAGGTTTCTTACATCAAAGAATAACTTACCTATTTATTTTGGGGGAAATTCCCGAATATTAAAAGGGAAAATGCAGGCAAGTTGAAATTTTAAAAAGTTTTTGTCACCTTATTAAAGTGTTTCTTCAGAGAGTAATATACTTCTCATAAAGATAGTTTTATACTAAAATTATTTTTCCAAAATCCTATTTTCACACATGGTAATTGTGTTGTAGTCATTCCCATGACGTTAATCATTGTTCTCATTGTCACTTATCATAATATTATTTTTTTAGCGTCTTTACATTTACTATAATAAAAATAATTTTATTCGAAATTTCAATTAGAAACTATCAATTTTTTATATGGAATCATTAATGCTGAAGGAGCTTTTTGTTTACAGTTCTCTTCGCAAAGGTTTTCAAAAGACTTCTCATAATTACATTGCACAATATTTCAGTTTTGTATCAGGGGCAAAAGTTAAGGGTATTATAAGTGACATCGCCGGTGAGCATTTTGCAACCCAGGGCGATGGCAGTTCTTTTATTGAAGGCGAATTATACCGCCTTAATGATGAACATGATTTTTCTTATGTGTTTGGCCAACTGGACGATTATGAAGGCTTAATTAATGAGCAGGGCGAGCAACCTTTGTACCGCCGGGAAATTACTGAGGTATTTACAGATGATGGAGAAATTACACAGGCATGGTTATATTGGTATAACGGCGATATTGCGGCAAAACCTGTTATTGCTTCGGGATAGTTTAAATTACAAGGACTCAGTTAAATTGATAATTGTACTTATCAGGCAAACACATGCTTCGGACGCGCGCTAACGAACTTTCTATTTATCAAGGTTGTAACAAGAATTGCATATTTACTCAAAATTTTCAGTACCTGTGAATTTGAAACCCTATCCGCTTATTATTTGAAAAAGACTTTTTTTTTAAATTAAATTAATAGATACCCAATTTATCAATTGCTAACTCCCACTTTGAGGTTATCCTAACTGTTATCCTATAGTTGGCGCAGGCGTCCCGCTTGTGACATAAATCGAAAAAAGCTTTCAATAGAGAATCTAAAGTTTATTAAATCTTATCATTTTTCCTCAGTAACAACAAAATGAAAGTATGTGAAGCATTGAAAAATATGTGCTGGAGAAGCTTCACCTGCGATGGTCGCCCTGGCAGATCCTGGATTATAAAACACCTAAAGAAGTGTTCGATGAAATGATACTGAAGCAAATAGTATAAAACCTTTTACCTGTGTGGCTGGCGACTGGAAACCTCAGCGAACAAAACTTGTTTTTGAAGAATGTTGGGAAGCGATAAAAAGCCTCCTTCATTTAATAAAAATTAGCAGCCATTACTCCATCATTCTCCAAAACAAAAAAAGAGTTTCCAAAAAAACTTAAATTAGCAAAGGCGTTGCAATATAAATTTGAAACCGCCATGAAATTAGAACGGAAAATTAACGCAACTTCACAAACAATTTTTAAAGCGATCACAACAAAAAAAGGTTATCAAGGTTGGTGGGCTGTTGTTTGTGATGTTAATTGTAAGCTTAATCAGCAATCTTCCATACGCTTTGAAAAAGAGGACTTGACAGAAGAAATGATTTTTAAAGCTATTGAAGTAAAGGAAAATGAAAAACTTGTTTGGCTTTGCCTGGCTAACAATGTTTTTCCATCCTGGGTTGATACTACTCTAACTTTTGTAATCAAAAGCAGTGGCAATAAAAGTCATTTCATTTTTACGCAGAAAAGTGCAGACAAGAATTGGAAAAAACACCCCGACTACAACGGAAGTTCAGCAGGTTGGAATTTTTTCTTTGACAGTTTAAAAAGCTATTGTGAAACAGGTGAAGGAGAACCTTGGGGATAATTTTAAAAATCGAATAGTTATGGCATACAATGAAAAATTAGCTGAGAGGGTACGAGAAGCACTTGCTCATTTACCAAAAGTAGAAGAGAAGAAAATGTTTAGGGGCATAACTTTTATGGTAAACGATAAAATGTGCATTAGTGTGGGCGGTGACGAAATTATGTGCCGCATTGACCCTGCCGTGCATGAAGCTGTTATAGAATATAACGGTTGTCGGACAATGACGATGAAAGGACGTGAATACAAGGGATATGTGCTAATCAGTGAAGAAGGAATGAAAACAAAAAGAGATTTTAATTACTGGGTTGCGCTTGCACTTGACTTCAACAAGAAAGCAAAAGCCTCTAAGAAATAGCAACTTGATATTTTGCAACTTCGTGGACACAAGTGCTTCTGAAAAAATTAATAATATGCAAGTTAAAATAAGAATCGCTGCTATCATTTTAATCAGCGCCGGTTATGGTTGGGCAGGCGGACATTACATTCCTGCAAATTCTCCGCTAATTGCTTACTCATTTCAATTTGTTGTGATTGCATTTCTATTGATCGCAGGTATTAAATATTTAAGCGCAACCGAAAACGAAAGGCAGCAACGCAACTGGTCGGTAATTGCACTGAGTTTATTTTCCACACTTTCTCTTGTCGTAAATATTTTGAATATTATACACGGCGCCTATACTACTGATCCGAATTCATTTGGTTCCCATAACACGTTTGCAGACTTTGTTCCAATTGGTTTTATAATTCTTGGTACTTTGTTATGGATCTCTACTATGTTCAGGAAGGCTAAATGATTTGATCAACGATAAAAAATTGCTCCCACTTTGGCACAAGGTTATCCTAACTGTTATCCTGGAGTTGGCGCAAACATCGCGCTTTTGACATGAATCAAAAGCATTTTCAATAGAGCATATAAAGTTTACTAAATCTGATTTTTTTCCCGACAAAAATTCCTTTAATCAAATTGCAAGTATTTGAAAAGAACTTTATTTTAAAATTAAATTGATAGATACTTAATTTATCAATCCACTTCTAATTTATCAATCCACTTCATGACAGGCTCCTTCACTTAAAGTAACTGTACGTCTGATGCAAACATCTTTTTGTGACATGAATTGAAAAAGAATTATGCAGGACTAATAATGCAAATAAATTCACCGGTAATAATAAAATAAACCTGCCTTATGGCAAGTTTATTTATAATGAAAATTGGCGCGCGATACTTCCTAAATTCTGTTGTTATCGATCAAGGTAGTGACATGTTCTCCCGGGAGCTTAGCCATTATAAATCCAGCTGAAATTGGACGGTGCTGCAAAGTTCCAAAACTCTGAGGTAAAATACTTTTGAAATTGTCTAATTGTTTTCATCGTTTTTATTTTAAATGTTTTAATAAATAGTTGTATATATAAGACGGTATTACATTGAAGGGTTTAAAAATGAAATGCACAAAGACAGACAAAAAAATGTTAAGGATATAAATATTAAAAAAGCACATACTTCAGATTACCATCTGCATGGATGCTAAAATCCCGGGGTGTTTTTTATAAACGGCAAAGGATCCACCGCGCAATTTTATAGATTTACTGTTAGACTGCGCCTCTCCACTTGCATAAAGATATTAATGATATACGCCCAGCAAACTGAATGGCTCAGGTCTTTTTCTTTTTAAACTATTAACATCAATGCCATGTATAATCAAGCTGCTCCACTATGCAATCAGTACCCCGTTAAGTGGCGGGTAACAGGTCTTTTTCTCTGTGCGGTACTTTTCCTGGTTTCGTGTGGCCATACGCAACCGGCTGAACAATATGGCTTCATTACAAAACTAGGGCTTGATACCATTTCTGTTGAGAGTGTGAACCGCCAGGGAAATACGATTACAAGTGATGAAGTAGACCGGTTTCCGCGCGTGCGGGTACGCCACACCGTTATAGAGCTTGCCAGGGATGGCAGTATCCGGCACCTTGCGATGGACATTCACACGCCTAGCGAGCCGGCGAATGAACGTGAACGCAAAGTGATTGCCGATGTCACCACTGATTCAGTGCAACTCTCCAAAACGGATGGCACGGGCACGCTGCATCGTGCGTTTGCCACCGCCGGAGGAATTGTAGTAGCGCATGTGCCGCAAATGTACAGTCTCTATGAGCTTTACTTCTCCGTGGCAATGAAGCATGCAGGTCCTTTGAATAGCGGAACTGGCAACCCGGTGCAGTTGCGGCAGTTTTATATAGACAGGGAGTTCGACCGGTTTCCGCTTGGCAGCGCTCGTGTACGACTGCCAGGAGGTGGTAAGGCGGATATAATGCACGACTGGCTGTCCGGCACCGGAGAGGCAATGATGGACTCCAACTATCATATGCTTAGCTATTCAGGCGCCCGCACGACGTATGATGTAAATGTAAGCCGTCTCGCATCACCTCCGGACGTAAAAAGCATTGCTGAACGGTTTGAGGCACTGGAGACTAAAGCCGGCAACGTAAAGCAGTTAAGCGTGCGGGATACCTTGCGTGCACAAATTGGAACTGCGCGATTCATCATCGACTATGGGCGGCCACTCAGGCGCGGACGAAAACTGCTTGGTGATGTGCTTCCCTACGACCGGGTGTGGCGAACGGGAGCGAATGCGGCCACGCAGTTTACGACGTCAGCACCAATAAAGCTCGCCGGCATACAGGTGCCTGCCGGAACGTACACGTTGTGGACCGTTCCACATAAAGGCGAAGTTGATCTGATTGTGAACAAGCAGACCGGACAATGGGGCACCGAATATGATGGCTCACGCAACCTGGGCATAGCAAGGATGACGAGCCTCACAGCCGCTACACCTGTGGAGGAGTTTACAATTTCCATCGTGCCAGCCGACACCCGGCACGGAATGCTTGTCATGGACTGGGGTTCCTTTAGGTGGACGGCACCGATCGAAGCGGAGTGAGAAAGCTTTTCTTTCAGCGTTAGCACGGGCATCCTCTTGTGCACAAATTAAAAAAACTCTCACCAGGGAATGATAATATAAGGCTACACGGATTGTTTGACATGGTCATTAATACAATATAACGGTAACGTTTACACGCAAACCGGTTTACAGGTTCCAGCGACACTTTTTTTCAATCCGGCAATAGTGTGTGATCACTGCGACAGAAATTTGTTATCAATGACCAATTTCCATAGTAGAAGAATCAAGGTGTTGACCGCAGATCATAATATTTACGAACTTCGATATGATGTTGTTAACGGGCTGATAAAAAACTTGCTAAACAACTCCAGTGATTCAATTGATATAGGTGGTTTTTTTTCAACAGATGATAATATGGCACATTGTATAATAACAATGAAATCCGGCGATACCAGAGAGCTGTTTTATAACCCATAGGCTAGTAGTTAAATCGTTTGGTATGTTGTTATATCTTGATCTTCGTTACTAAAAAAAGGATAGAAATAAACGCATTTGGTTTTGAGAGTAACAATATGCACCTGCCCTCCCTTAAGGCAAGTCAGGTGCGTTAAATTTAACTATTGTAAGCCCAGCCGAAATTGGATGGTGCTGCAAAGTTCCAAAACTCTGAGGTGAAGAACTTTTGAAATTGTCTAATTGTTTTCATCGTTTTTATTTTAAATGTTTTAATAAATGGTTGTGTATATAAGACGGTATTACCTTGAAGGGTTTAAAAATGAAATGCTCAAAAACAGATAAAAAAATGTTAAGGATACAAGACATAAAAACAGCACACGCTGCCGATATTGCTAAGGGAAAAGATATAAATTCACTGGATGAAAAAACTTTTGTTGTTGCAGATTATGCTCGCCGGGTCGATAGTTAGGGCACAGACTGATACATCAGCCCATACAATCATTTTCTTTGATGATTTTAATAATAACAAAAACAACTGGACAATTGCTGATAATAAACATGAGAATTCAAAAATTGACAGCGGGTTTTATTATTTAACGGCTGTAGGCCATGCTTACGGCGAAACGCAGGAGATAAAAATTGATACACGTAAAGATTTTGAAATAGAAACAAGGATCAAAATATCGCACGGTGATGCCGGCCATAAAAATTATTACAGCATGCTTTTCTGGGGGCGTGAGGGTATGAACGGTTACTATTTCACATTTTCCAAAGATGGCTTTGCCTCGGTAGAAGTATGCGACGGTAAGAACCAAAGCGATTGTATAACCCGGGCAGGCTCGTTACAAAAATCCAGGCTTAATCCTGATACCTTTAATACATATACGATAAGGAAAATAGGACGCAACTATTCTTTTTTAATTAATGGCATTTCCTTTTACCAAATGCCTTTTGAAGTTTTCTTTGGTAATTTAATAGGATTTGGCGCCGGTCGCAACATTAGTTTGGTAGTTGATTATTTAAAGGTGACTTATTTGTAGTGTATGGTGAGTCGCCATCTCTGGGCCTCTATATCTATTTGCATGCAGTCCTTTAAAAATATTTACCGGTAACAAATTCTGTTTATTCAATTACGCAACAAAAGAGCAAGGTGGGTATATTGACGTTGATTGGTTTAGGATTGAATAAAACTAACTTTTACTTGCGCCCGCATAATAATTTTTTAAGAAATGAGGTACCAGGTTTACGTTGTAGAACTTTCAAAGCGGGTCTTTACTGAAAATGCAAAGTTCCGGGCTGCTAATCCACAATTCAATGGCGTGCTTCAATGTCTTTATGTGGGAATGACCAGTAAAAGTCCGGCAGAAAGGTTCATGCAACATAAGACCGGTTATGTCAATAAGAAAGGCCACAAGCTATCAGCAAATATTGTTCAGAAATATGGCACCTATTTACGGCCGAGCCTCTACGACCATCTAAATATAAAGCCCATGACCATGCAGAAAGCCTTGAAAATGGAAGAAAAGCTTGCGTTGGATTTAAGGAGGCAAGGATATGCTGTTTGGTTTAATTGATTATTAATGGCAGTCCATCTTTGAAAAACGATACAAAATATTGTTTGGCATATCCTCATCGTGTAGGCTTAAGCGTTAGTCACGTTTTACGTCCGTGGTCCTGGAGCATTTTCTGGTTCAATTAAATGTTATAACATCATATAAAGTAACTTTGCATGAAATTGGATCAGCTAAATAAAAAGATTAATTTGAACCAGCAGTTGAGCATGTTATTCTATCGGAAAAACTATCGTTAGTGACCATTGAAAACGAATTTTTATAAAGAAAAAAAAGCGTAATTATCTTAGTTAAAAATATTTGATGCTAAAAAAACATTTGGTCCTTATTGGAATAATTATTTCATTATTTCTGCTTTTCATTGCAACGACGGTTTACCCCGGTGGTTCGCTATTTGATAAAAATTCTGTTGGCTTTAGCTGGTCGAAAAATTTTATAAGTAACCTGTTCGGAGCAAAGGCAGTAAACGGTTCAGACAATCCAGCCAGGTTATGGGCTGATGGCGGAATGATTTTTCTTTCTGTGAGTTTCGCGATATTCTTCATTGAATTTTCAAAAAAAATACCGGCTAAGGGCGCTGCCAAAATCGTAAAATACTTTGGAACCGGAGGCATGTCATGTACCTTTTTAATAGTAACTCCGTTGCATGATATCATGGTCACTTTGTCAAGTACATTCTTCCTGGTAAGTATATTCTATATCACTGTTTTTGTTTTAAAATCGAGGCTACACTTATTTAAAGCTTTGTGCATTATTTGCCTGCTTATTTTTTACTATACCTTATATCTTTACGGTTCGGGGCATTTCGTTTTGTTGCCGGTTATGCAGAAAATTACATTTGTAACTACAATAATTTTGGTTTTAAGCTTGCAATATTTTACTAAAAAAGAAGATTTTCAACCTATCACAGCAGGCAAACCAACCAGCGATGAAGAAGCTAAGTAAATTATACAGGCAACTTGATAATAAATCATGTATAACTCACAGGCACATACGCTTTTAGTTTTTTATCGGAACATAATTTTATAACCAGCTTTTGTTTGCTATTTTTAGCCAGCTTTTACATACGTCAACTTAAGACCCTTGTCACATTTTCCTGAACGGACACAACGGAATTGCCTTAATTGCGGAACGCAATTACAGGGCAGGTATTGTCACACTTGCGGTCAGGAAAATGTATCTCCCAAGGAATCAGTATGGCACCTTATCTCTCATTTTTTCAACGATGTTACCCATTTCGACGGAAAGTTTTTTACCTCGATAAAAGACTTGATTTTAAAGCCGGGTTTTTTGT
>JBDTKB010000105.1:0-8552 GCA_039935555.1 Ginsengibacter sp.
AATCGTTACTTGCCTTTTGCTCCCACTTTAATAAAGTGTGAATATTAAACGGCAACTAAAAAAACTTAAAACTCAGTATTGGTAAGCAAAGCATCTTCAACGGTTTGCTCAGGCTTTTTCTTCCAAAGATGTTCTATTTCTTCAAGCGTTTTACCTTTTGTTTCCGGTACTAATTTCCACATAAATATGGCGGATAATATTCCCATAACCGCATAAATCCAGTAAGAAAAACCGTGATGGAATTTTGCAGTGAGCCATACATTATCATTCATCATAGGAAATGTGAGCGACACCACCCAATTAGCTATCCATTGTGCGGCAACCGCGATTGATAAAGAACTGCGGATACTGTTCGGAAATATTTCTGCCAATAAAACCCAGCAAACCGGTCCCCAGCTCATTGCAAATGCTGCAGTGTAAGTAAGCATAAAAATCAGCGCAGCTACTCCTTGCTCGTTTAGATAAAAGGCAAAGCCCAGGGCCAGCATACTTACGGCCATTCCTATTGACCCAATGATCATTAAAGGCTTGCGCCCAAACTTATCAACCGTAAGAATAGCAACAACCGTAAACACTAAATTGACAATACCAACAATGATAGTTTGTAACAAAGATGAGTCCGTAGAAGATCCCATATTTCTAAAGATATTTCCCGCGTAATATAACACTACATTAATACCAACGAACTGTTGAAAAACAGAAAGCATGATGCCAATAAAAATGATAAAAAATCCATAAGATAACCACGGGACGTTTCTTTCATGAGTTGTGGATTTTATTTCATTCAGTATCTTTTCGGCATTGGCATTACCAGAAATCTTCTTAAGAACCGATAACGCTTTTTCATCTTGCCCTTTCATTACAAGATATCGCGGAGTTTCGGGGACAAAGAATAAAAGGATGAAGAAAATGCCCGCCGGAATTACCCCGGAAAAAAACATCCATCTCCAGCCTTCAGTTATTAACCATTGTTCATTGCCTTGTTTGGCAATAAAATAATTAACGAAGTAAATAAGCAGCATTCCAAAAATAATAGCAAATTGGTTAAACGATACCAGCTTGCCTCTCACATTAGCGGGCGCAATTTCAGCAATGTACATAGGCGAGATCATCGACGCAATGCCAACTCCGATACCACCGACAATGCGATAAATTACAAATGAATATGCATCCTGCACACCAAAAAAATTGAATGCTTCGGGTTTCCATGCACCGATTGCAGATATCGAAAAAGCTATGGCCGAAATAAATAAGCCATTTTTTCTTCCTAATGATTTTGAAATAAAACCTGCAGAAGCTCCGCCGATAACACAACCAATTAAAGCACTTGCAATTAAAAAACCTTTAATTGCATCGGCAATGTTTTGAAGCGAAGCCGGATCTGAAGGGATAGAATTTCCTAAAAATCCTACTGACCAAAATGTTAGTATGCCAATAATTATCAATGCGCTAATGCCTCCTTTTTTTATACCAACCAGCCTGATAATCTGGCCGCTGATAATGAGAAAGATTATAAAAAGAACACTCACCATTAGGATTCTGTACTGCGTTATCATTAACACTGCATAAGAATAAAAGCCTGCATCGGTAATTTTTTGAATATAAAATACTACCAGCGATTTCTCTGCTCCGTTAACTACCGCCGTATCGTAACCAAATAACAATCCGCCAAGCGTTGCAACCAGCGTTAAGAGAATTATATAACGCGGATTTCCTTTTTGATAACTGGCAGGTGAAGTTCCTGACGTTGCGTTGACTAGAGACATTTATATTATTTAATTGATGATCAGATATAACGATTAACAAGGTTTTCCATGTATTCCTGCTTTCCGCTTATTGTTTTTGGTTCGCCATTTTCAACCGCAAGATTTCTAAGATCTTCCAGCGTTAATTTTCCTTCTTCAAATTCTTTGCCTTTCCCGGAATCGAAAGATGCATAACGTTCCGTTCTGATTTTCTTATAATCTGATTTATTTAAAATATCATCAGCAATAATTAATGCTCTTGCAAAAGTGTCCATGCCACCAATATGGGCATAAAAAAGATCGGCAGGATCCGTAGAATTTCTGCGAATCTTTGCATCGAAGTTAATGCCTCCACCTTTGAAACCATCGGCTTCAATTATGATCAACATCGCCTCGGCGAGCTCATTAATATTATTGGGAAATTGATCAGTATCCCAACCGTTTTGATAATCACCACGGTTTGCGTCCATGCTGCCTAAAAGGCCGGCATCAGCAGATACTTGCAATTCATGCGTGAAAGTATGACCCGCAAGCGTTGCGTGATTCACTTCAATATTTAATTTAAAATCATCCATTAAATCATATTGCCTTAAAAAGCTGATAACCGTCGCAGCATCATAATCATATTGGTGCTTGCTCGGCTCACAAGGTTTAGGCTCAATAAAAAAGGTTCCTTTAAAGCCATTTTTTCTTGCATAATCTTTAGCTGTATGTAAGAATTTAGCAAGATGTTCCTGCTCCCTTTTCATGTTAGTGTTCAGCAACGACATGTAACCCTCACGGCCACCCCAAAAAACATAATTTTCTCCTCCCAATTCAATCGTGGCATCAAGCGCAGCCTTCACCTGTGCGGCACCGTGAGTAAGTACTTGAAAATCCGGATTAGTAGAAGCACCATTCATATATCTTTTATGCGAAAAAAGATTAGCGGTTCCCCACAAAAGTTTTACGCCACTTTCTTTTTGTTTTTGTTTTGCGTAAGCTGTAATTGCCTGTAATCTTTTCTCGTTTTCGGCTATATCATTGGTGTAATCTACCAGGTCAACATCATGAAAGCAATAGTAAGGCAGGTTCATTTTTGTAATGAATTCAAATGCTGCATCCATTTTATCCTTAGCTCTTTCTACTGCATCAGCTTTTTCATTCCATGGAAAATTGTGCGTGCCTTCGCCGAAGGGGTCACCGCCGGTATTTACAAACGAATGCCAATATGCGCATGCAAACCTTAAAAATTCTTTCATCGTTTTGCCGGCAACAATTTTATTTTCATCGTACCAGCGAAAGGCGAAAGGGTTATCGCTTTCGGTTCCTTCATATTTAATTTGGGGAATGTCTTTAAAAAATTCTTTCTCACCTTGAAATACTTTCATATTGTTATTGATTTAATGATTGAATGGTTAATGTTCTATAGTTTAATTATGTAGTAGACTTTTCGCAATTGATCATAGAATCTATCTGCTACACTGTTTTGTAAATCTTAGCAATTGAATTCGGCCAACTTCCACTCCGGATAAATATTGCTGAAACCTCAATCGTGAAAGGCTTTATAAAATCAACAAATCGTTTTGTAGACCGCAGATATCCGCTGCCAAATATTAAAAGGCAATTTAGGGGAATTATTTCAAAAAATGTAAACGATTACATTTTTTTCAAAAAAACTATATTTTTATATAGCTTTACCTATAATAACCAGACATAAACGATTGTAATGATAAAAGGTAAAGAGGTTACTATTTATGATATAGCGCTTGCCCTCGATATTTCTATTGCAACCGTTAGCCGGGCACTTAATGATGACCCGGTAGTAAATAAAAAAACGAAAGCGAAAGTTTTTGAACTTGCTGAAGAACTCGGCTATCGCACCAATCATTTTGCACGAAATCTCCGTCAGAAGCGGACCAGGACTATCGGAATTATTGTACATGAGCTTAGAAGTAATTTTATAACATCGGTTTTGGCAGGCGTAGAAAAAATAACTGCTGAAGCTGGCTACGATCTTATTATTGCACACTCTTACGAAAATTATATAAAGGAAAAAGCCAATGCGCAAAATCTCTTTCATAAAAGAGTGGATGGGTTGATTGCGTCACTAGCTTTTGACACACCTGATCTTGATCACTTTCAACCTTATATTGATAAAGGTGTTCCTGTGATGTTTTTTGACCGCGTGGAACAAGATGGTAACAATACAGTTATAATTATTGATAATGCAAAATGTGGTTACCAGGCAACGCAACATTTAATAGATCAGGGATGTAAAAGAATTGTTCATGTTACGTCTAACCTTCTCCGTAATGTTTATTCTTTGCGGTACAAAGGATACCGGGATGCGTTGTTTGATAATGGAATTGCCCTTGATGAAAAGTTATTAATTGTAAATGATTTGACGGAGCAGGCAGGTATTGATGTAGCTATGGTAATTATGAAAATGAAACCTTTACCAGACGGCGCCTTTATAACGAACGATTTTGTTGCGGCAGTTTGTATGCGCACATTAAAAGAGCATGGTATAAATATTCCCGGGGACATAGCGATTGTTGGCTTTAATAATGATGCGATTTGCAAATTAATAGAGCCCACGCTTACAACCATTAACTATCCTGGCGTGGCTATGGGTGAGATTGCAGCAAGAAATTTAATAAATCATTTGAAAGGCGTTAGCAATATGCATCGTACTAATACTATTATTGTTCGAACAGAATTGATCGTTAGAAATTCATCTTTAAGAAAAAAGAGTGGCGTGAAGCCTAAAAAGTAGTATTCCAGGCACTAATGCATGTTTTAATGGTAGTATATATACAACTATGAGTAAAATTTTAATTACATTTTTATCTTTAATTATTATAAATTCTTCCAATGCTGAAGATGGCTATCGGCTATGGCTAAGGTTTGATAAAATAAGTGACAAAGATTTGTTATTACAATATCTGCAACAAATTAAATCAATTCAATTTAATGATGTAGGCCCAACATTAAATGTTGCAAAGAATGAATTGCGAAAAGATTTAAATGGCCTGCTTGATGAACAACTACTTGAACAAAATTCAATAATTAATGGTTCGATAATATGCGGAACGGTCGCTTCATCTCCGCAGGTTAAATTATTTTTTTCTTTAAAGGAAATAAATAATTTAGGTGAAGAAGGGTTTATTATTCGTACTGCCGTATTCAATAATAAAAAGGTAATTTTTATTGCAGCTAATAAAGATGTGGGTGTTTTATATGGCGTATTTCATTTTTTGCGATTGCTACAAACCCACCAAAATATTTCGGGTCTAACGGTAACGTCTATACCAAAAATTAAATTAAGACTGCTGGATCATTGGGACAATTTAAACCGAACCGTTGAAAGAGGATATGCTGGGTTTTCGATATGGAACTGGCATACGTTACCAGATTATATTGACCAACGATATATTGATTATGCAAGAGCAAATGCCTCCATCGGTATTAACGGAACGGTGCTTACTAACGTTAACGCCAACGCGCTGGTGCTTACAAAGGAATATTTAATAAAAGTAAAAGCAGTTGCCGATGTTTTTCGTCCTTATGGACTTAAAGTGTTTCTGACTGCCCGGTTCAGTTCGCCTATTGAAATTGGAAAGTTAAAGACGGCTGATCCTCTTGATCCAAAGGTTCAGGAATGGTGGAAACAAAAAGCTGATGAAATATATTCCTATATTCCTGACTTTGGCGGCTTTTTAATAAAGGCAAATTCTGAAGGACAACCTGGGCCGCAGGACTATGGAAGAACACATGCGGATGGCGCTAATATGCTGGCTGAGGCTGTAGCTCCGCATAATGGGATTGTGATTTGGCGTGCCTTTGTGTATAGCCATGAAACTCCAACTGACCGGTTCAAACAAGCTTATACCGAATTTAAGCCGCTCGACGGAAGTTTTAGAAAGAACGTTTTGGTGCAGGTTAAAAATGGCCCTATTGATTTTCAACCAAGAGAACCCTTTAGCCCTTTATTTGGCACCATGCCTAAAACGCCGTTGATGATGGAATTTCAAATTACCCAGGAATATTTGGGACAGGGAACAAATCTCGTTTACGAGGCCCCGTTATTTAAAGAAGTTTTGGATGCCGATACTTATGAAGATGGCAAGGGCTCAACAGTTGCAAAGGTTATTGACGGTTCTTTAGATAATCACCAACTAAGTGGAATTGCGGGGGTTGCGAATATTGGCAACGACATTAACTGGACCGGACATCCATTTGGGCAGGCTAACTGGTATGCTTTCGGTCGAATTGCCTGGGACCATGATTTAAAAGCGGCGGCTATAGCAGACGAATGGATAAGACAAACATTTTCAAATGATAAACATTTTGTGGATACTATAAAAAAACTAATGATTGCATCCAGGGAAGCAGTTGTCAACTACATGACACCGTTAGGTCTGCATCACATTATGGGATATGGAAATCATTACGGCCCTGCGCCTTGGTATGATAAGGCTCCGCGTGCAGATTGGAATCCCGTTTATTATCATCGTGCCGATAGCGCAGGAATTGGCTTTGACCGGACTGTTACTGGAAGCGATGCACTTGCCCAATATCAGCCGGAAGTTCAAAAAGAATTCGAAAATCTATCGACCTGCCCCGAAGAATATTTGTTATGGTTTCATCATGTGCCATGGACTTATAAATTACAATCAAGAAGAAATTTGTGGGATGAATTATGCTATAAATATAATGAAGGTGTAGATACCGTTAGGTGGATGCAAC
This sequence comes from Ginsengibacter sp., assembly GCA_039935555.1. Classification (GTDB taxonomy): domain Bacteria; phylum Bacteroidota; class Bacteroidia; order Chitinophagales; family Chitinophagaceae; genus Ginsengibacter. Next base: position 6,477 of record JBDTKB010000105.1, read on the forward strand.
ATGCATGGGGCAATTTGGAAAAATATGTTGATGAAGAAAGATTCAACCAGGTACGTATGTTGTTAAACATACAGGAAAAGGAATCGGTTTGGTGGCGTAATGCATGTCTTTTATATTTTCAAACTTTTTCAAAAATGGCCATTCCTGCACAATATGAAAGACCGGATCACACTTTACAATATTATGAATCTTTAAAATTTCCTTATGCGCCGGGAAACGGATAATGGTATTTTAAAATCAAATCAAGAGAAATAATCAACCATGGGAAAAGCAAAAAATAAGATTGCAATAGTTACAGGCGGAGCGTCTGGACTTGGACTGGCAATCGCTGAAAAATTTGTTCAAAATAATATAATTACAATTATTATCGGCCGCGATAAAAATAAACTGGATGCGGCAAAAAATAAATTGAGTGAATTATGTATTCCCTTTGCGTTTGATTTAAATAATCTTTCGTCTATACCGGCAATGGTACGAGAACTCATTCAGCAACATGAAAAAATTGACATATTAGTAAACAATGCCGGCATCAATTTAAAAAAGGAATTTACAGAAGTTACTGATGAAGAATTTGAAAAAATTATTCATACTAATGTAACGGCCATGTTTTCTCTTTCAAGAGAAGTTGTAAAATATATGATTGAAAAAGGCAGCGGAAGTATTGTAAACATCAGCTCAATGGCATCGCAATACGGTTTACCAAAAGTAATTGCATACAGCGCTTCTAAGGCAGCGATAGAAGGGATGACAAGGGCAATGGCTGTTGAGCTTTCTCCAAAAGGCGTTCGCGTTAATTGTATAGCGCCGGGTTTTATTGCGACAGAAATGTCGGCCAAAGCATTGGATAACGATAAAGAAAGAAAAGATAAAGTATTGTCAAGAACACCCATGGGCAGTTTGGGAATGCCCGCTGATATTGGCGATGCTGCCTTGTTTTTAGCTTCGGATTCGTCGGCCTATATAACAGGCGTTGTGTTGCCGGTAGATGGAGGAAATTCTATCGGTTTTTAAAATAAATCGAATGGTGAGATTATAAAAGCAAACCAACTTTTTACAAACACATTTCAGCAAAATGAAATCATATAAAATACCACAGGGAATTGTAATTGAAAAGAATGCTGAATTCTTTTTACTTAAAGATGAAGATTGGGATTTATTTATTAATGATGATAACATCTTTGATAAAATAGCGGAAGTACTAACGTCATCAAAGGCAATAAAAAAAGGAAAAGAAATCATCAATGGCCAATTACTTACTCCAATTGGTACCCAGGAATTGTGGGCTTGTGGCGTTACTTATTTAAGGAGTAAAATTGGAAGGCAGGAAGAATCAAAGAACGCGGGCGGCGGAGATTTTTATGCAAAAGTATACGAGGCTAAGCGCCCGGAAGTTTTTTTCAAATCAACTCCACACAGGATTGTTGGGCACGGGGACAAAGTCAACATTCGAAAGGACTCGACGTGGGATGTGCCAGAGCCGGAATTGACTTTGATGGTTACTTCGTCTGGTAAAATTATTGGTTATACTATCGGGAATGACATGAGCAGCCGCAGCATTGAAGGAGAGAATCCTTTGTACCTGCCACAAGCAAAAACTTATGATGGCTGTGCGGCAATCGGGCCATGTATTTTTATTTCAAAGGAACCTTTAGATCGCGACACCAACATCCATTTGGAAATTATACGAAAAAATAATAAAGAATTTGAAGGAAATGTTGCCATTAGCCAGATGAAGCGAACCCTGGAAGAATTGGTGTCATTTGTGTATCGAGAATGTTCATTTCCGCATGGTTGTTTGATTATGACCGGAACCGGAATAGTTCCGCCGAATTATTTTACGTTGTGCTCCGGCGATGAAATAAAAATTACGATTGATAAAATAGGAACGTTGGTAAATATAGTACGGTAAAGCATACACGAAATGAGAATAAAATATTTAGCACTTACTTCATTAATGATCTTTTTAAGTGTACCTGCCTTTTGCCTGGTAAAACTCCCACAACTTTTAAGAGACAGCATGGTATTACAAAGAGATGCCAAAGTAAAGATTTGGGGATGGGCATCACCAAATGAAAA
>JBDTKB010000106.1:0-2696 GCA_039935555.1 Ginsengibacter sp.
GGTGGGCTAAAAGCTCAACTCGATCTCGCAAAATCCGTTTACCAAAGACAAAAAAATCTTTGGGATCAGCAGATAGGAACAGAAGTACAGTTGTTACAGGATAAGACACAGGTAGAAACTTTAGAAAATCAAATAAAGGCCATACAGGCGCAGGTAAATACTGCACAGGAGCAAGCGAATCAAAGTAATGTCTACAGCAATGTAAATGGGACAGTTGATGATATCACGACTCATGTAGGGGAATCTTTTACAGGAAGTCCACTTGCTGGTTATATCAGGATCGTAAATGAATCTGATCTTAAGATTACGGTTACTATTCCTGAAAATTATACAGGACAGGTTAGCAAAGGATCCAAAGTGGTGATTAACATTCCTGATGCAAATAAAACCTTTAATAGCGAAATTTCATTTTTGAGCCAGTCGATCGGAACGACCACGCGTGGGTTTACTGCTGAAATAAAAGTGCCGAAAGGAATGCAATTGCGACCTAATGAAATTGCTATGGTAAATATATTGGATTACAATGCTCCTGGTTCGATCGCTATTCCCGTGAATACTATGCAAACGGGCCAGGACGGAAAGTATGTATTAGTGGCCACTAAGAATGGCAATGGAATGATCGCAAAAAAAGTGACCGTAGTTCCTGGTCAGTTATCTGGAGATAGCATTGAAATAAAACAAGGTTTACAAACCGGCGAACAGTTGGTTACAGACGGCTACCAGGGCTTATTTGACGGCCAGCCTATTATCACAACAGATAAATAAATACAACAAAATTATTAATGCTTAGAGAAAAGCGAAAGAATATTTTATATGAATTTTAAGGAAAATTTTAATGAAAAATATAAGGAGTTCAAACCTACGAGTTGGGCAATAAAAAACAAAACCCCTGTTTATCTTCTTATCATTTTTGTATCAATAATAGGCGTATTTCAATTTGTTACTTTGCCGAAAGAGCAGTTCCCGGATATTGTAATTCCTACTATTTATATACAAACTATCTACGCCGGTAACTCACCAAAGGATATTGAAAACTTAGTAACCAAGCCCATAGAAAAGCAGTTAAAGGGAATTACAGATGCCAAGATTAATAAAATCACAAGTTCTTCCATCCAGGACTATTCTGCGATTACTGTAGAGTTTGAAACGGATGTAAAAACAGAAGTTGCTTTACAAAAAACAAAAGACGCGGTAGATAAAGCCAAAAAAGATTTACCGACAGATCTTACCCAGGACCCCGATGTTCAGGAAGTAAGTTTAAGCGAGCTGCCGATCATGTTTGTAAACCTCAGTGGTGACTATGATTTGATGAGCCTGAAAAAATTTGCAGATGATGCCAAAGACCAGTTAGAGGAACTTCCTGAAATTACAAGAGTAGATATCGTTGGTGCACCTGAAAGGGAATTCCAGATCAATGTAGATAATTATAAAATGCAGAGTTCAGGAGTTACCTACAACGATATAGCTACCGCAGTAAAGAATGAAAACATGGATATTTCCGGCGGCCTTTTGGATGTAGGAAATATGAAGCGCACTTTGCAAATCAGAGGACAGTTCAAAACAGTTTATGATATTGATAAAATTGTTATTAGAAATAACTTTGGCGCTCCTATTTATTTAAAAGACATCGCTGACATAAAAGATACCGTAAAAACGAGCGAAAGTTATGCACGACTGAATGGTAAAAATGTTGTTACTCTTAATATTATCAAACGATCAGGAGAGAACCTGATACAAACTTCGGATGATGTTAAAAAGTCTGTAGAGGAGATGAAAGGAAATATTTTGCCTTCAAATTTGCATGTAGTAATTACCGGCGACCAAAGCCGTTCTACACGTACATCTTTCAATGATTTGGTCAATTCAATTGTAATTGGATTTATTCTTGTTCTTTTGATATTGATGTTTTTTATGGGAGTCACCAATGCATTCTTTGTCGCTTTGTCTGTACCTCTCAGCATGTTTGTGGCCTTCCTGTTTTTACCCGCTGCAGATTTGATTGTTGGTGGCAATGTGACTTTAAACTTCATTGTACTTTTCGCATTGCTTTTCGGATTAGGAATTATTGTAGATGATGCCATTGTGGTGATAGAAAATACGCATCGTATTTTCATAGAAAACAAAGGAAAGATTTCAGCAAAAGAATCGGCAAAGATGGCCGCCGGAGAAATTTTTGTACCGGTGTTTTCTGGTACCGTCACTACATTAGCTCCATTTTTCCCACTTCTTTTTTGGCCAGGTATCATCGGTAAATTTATGATCTACCTCCCTACTATGCTGATATTCACGTTGTCGGCGTCGTTAATTGTAGCGTTTATCATGAACCCCGTTTTTGCCGTGGACTTTATGAATCATCCTGAAGAAGGAGGAGTTAAAAGGAAATCGTCCGTATTTACAAGTAAAGCATTTTTAATTACATTGCTAGGAGGTATTTTATTCGATTTGCTTCATGTCCCATTTGTTGGAAACATCTTAATTCTTTTCTCAATAATAGTTGTTTTAAATACCTATTTATTCGATAGCTGGATCCATTCATTCCAAAATAAAGTATTGCCCGCCATCATGCGTAATTATGAAAAGTTGCTGAGATGGGCAGTTGCAAAATGGCGCCCGGTATGGCTTTTAGTCGGTACGTTTGTATTGCTGCTATTCTCCCTTGTCTTATTTTCTTTAAGAGATGTGCAAGTAGAATTTTT
>JBDTKB010000107.1:0-5126 GCA_039935555.1 Ginsengibacter sp.
GAAGAAACATTGCTGATGTTAGCGGTGCAGGTGACACGGTGATTGCGGTTGCTTCCTTAATTTATGCTTCTACACGGGATATTCGGCTGGCTACGGAGATCGCGAACATTGCCGGAGGAATTGTTTGCGAAGAAGTTGGTACTGCTGCCGTAAATAAAGAGAAACTTCTTGCTGAATGCAAAGATTTGATTACTGATACTACTCCATAAGTTACATCCATTATTTTTTACGTTTCCAATCAATGATGAAAACGATTTAATTTTACAGCTTTAATATTTTTTTAATGACAAAAATTTCAATAGCTATACACGGAGGCGCGGGAACGATTGTAAAAGAAGACATGACGCCTGAACTTGAGTTAGCGTACAGGAATGCACTTACAGAGGCGATGGATGCAGGTTACGCTGTTTTAGAAAATGGTGGCAACGCAATAAACGCAGTGAAAGCGGCTGTTGTGTTAATGGAAGATAATGTGCTTTTTAATGCAGGCAAAGGAGCTGTCTTTACGAAAAAAGGGCTAAACGAAATGGACGCTGCAATAATGGATGGCCTTACCCTGGATGCAGGCGCCATTGCTGGCGTAAGAAATATTCGGAACCCGGTGGAGCTTGCCGAACAAGTGATGTTACACAGTGGCCATGTTTTTTTAAGCGGTAAAGGAGCCAATGATTTTGCAATCAGGCAGGGAATTAAGTTAGAGCCTGATGAATATTTTTATTCCGATTACCGTTACGACCAGTGGAGAGAAATAAGAGACAGCGATCTTTATCAATTGGATCATAAAAGTGATAAGCTGGTTGGCTTAATGAAAGATAAAAAGTTTGGAACCGTGGGCGCAGTTGCATGTGATGGAGAGGGCAATATTGCAGCAGCTACTTCTACCGGAGGCATGACAAATAAACGCTTTGGCCGCATCGGTGACAGCCCCATGATAGGCGCGGGTACTTATGCCAATAATAAAACGTGTGCTATTTCATGCACCGGCCATGGTGAAATATTTATTAAAGCTGTTGCTGCGTATGATGTTAGTTGTTTGATGGAATATAAAAACATGAGCCTTCAACAGGCTTGTGATGAAGTGGTATTAAAAAAATTAGTTGTGTTGCACGGTGAAGGCGGCTTAATTGGTGTTGATGCCAAAGGCAATACCGCTTTGGTTTTTAATAGTGCGGGAATGTATCGTGGGCATAGAAACAGTGATGGTGAAAGCGTGGTTGCTATTTATGGAGGTTGATGTTTTAAAAATTGATATGAAGAAAATTGCTGTAATTGTTGCTGGTGGTGTTGGCAAAAGAATGGGGAATGATATACCGAAACAGTTTTTATTATTGAACAATAAACCTGTTTTATTCTACAGCATTAAAGCCTTTATCGATGCCTATGAAGATATTCAAATTATATTGGTGCTACCAGAAGAGCACATCGGCATTGGACAGGAAATAATCGATGGATATTTTGATAACTCACGGTTTCGCCTATGCGCAGGTGGAAGGTCAAGATTTCATTCCGTTCAAAATGGCCTCGACCTGGTTAAAGAAGAGGCAATTATTTTTGTACATGATGGCGTACGATGTTTACTCACAAGCGATCTCGTGAAGCGATGTTATAACGCAGCTATGGAATCGGGAACAGCAATACCTGCCGTTGAATGCCGGGACAGCGTGCGAATGCTAACCGCAAATGGCAATAAAATCCTGAACCGGGATAAAGTAAAACTGGTGCAAACACCGCAAACCTTTCATAGTAAAATTTTGTTGCCCTCTTTTAAAATTGATTATAAAGATCACTTCACTGATGAAGCTTCTGTTGTAGAGGCGTTTGGCCTTAAGGTAAATCTTATTGAAGGCGAAAGAAATAATATTAAAATTACCACACCCCTGGATTTACAATTGGCAGAGATTTTACTGCTTAAATAATTTTGAAACGCCACTTAATTTATTCCTTTTTATGCCCGCATATTTCTCCAGGTGTGCGCCAAAACTTTTATAAAAAAATGCCAGGCTATTTATATTGCTTCCCTCGAAATCGAGCAAAAGATTTGTACCTGCATGTTCTTTAATGAACTCATGAATCATTAAATGTGAAGCCCCGGAGGTTCGGCCATTAGGATGATTACCAACCAAAATATAATATGCCCTTTGGTGAGAGAAAAAAAAGACACATGAAGCGGTCAGTTGCATTTGCGAAGAATAAACACCGTACGTTAAAGCCTTCTTCTTTTTATGTAGTAATTCGAAAAGTTTAGAAAAGTTGTTATAGTCTTTTTCTGTTATGGGCGAAAAGCTTTTTGTTTGTTCTTTTGCTAACGCGATTATGTTTTCAATCGGAATATCTTTCCTTACAATGTTACCTTGCAAGTGTGCTCTTTTAATATTTCTCAAATGGCTCTGCGCAATATTTCTTGATAATTCTTCATAATTATTTTGAAGCGGAAGGACGTAATTATTCCTTTCGTACATTGGATAACCTGGAACAGCAAAAACATTATCCTTGTTTAAATAAAAATCCCAATACTTAAATTTGGAAGGAACATTTTCAAAAAAAACTTTTATAATTTCGGAAGAAATTTTATTTCCAAAGATGCCCAATTGAGCGCAAAAAAAAGGCTGATATAAATAATAGATGGTGTATTTCTTATTCCATGTTAAAGGCATTACTATTTCATAATCACCCATTATCAGCGCGTCCCAATTTTTACTCATCGCATCGAGGTAAAATGAATAGCCATATACCAAACCGTTGTCAGCACATGAAATACATTGATCCCATTTTTGCTTATCAATACTTAACTGCGGCACATAAATGACATTCACTTTACCTGGTTTAATTAAAAAAAATTAAAGATTTGGAAGGTTGAAAAATTTTGGAAAGGTGAAATTTTGTATATCAATGCTGAAAGAAATATTTTTTAAAAAACGCTTGTCGGTTATTGTTGATTTAAAATAATTGGCATACACTTTACTGTAGATTATCGGCACATAAATGTTCACCAGGCCCTTTACAAGCGACAATTGAAAACCCGCGTCATAGATAAATTTTCCGGTTGATGCATTTTTTTTCCAAGCCTCCGCATAGGTGCCAACATCTAAAAATACTTTCAATGGAATTTTTACCGGAAGCACTTGGAGCGGATTGTATTGCGCGGGAAAATCTGTTTGAAGATTTGCCGCTGCTAACCAATCATCCGTTTTCCCAATTTTGTTGGAGAGCAGATCTGACCTCACTTTAAAGCCACCATCTGCTATCATAATCTGCTGCGAGCGAAAGCCATTGTATTCATTTCTGCCAGTAAAATAATTGTTATAGGTATAATCTTCGTATCCATTTGGCCCGGTCATATTCAGGTGGTATCTGTCGGTCTCAAATTGTTTAAGAATTGTTTTATCCCCGAGGTAAATAAATTTTCCCGCAAATAATCTCAAATTCATTCCACCACCTTTTGGGTAATTAAAAAAATATTTTCCTTCAAAAGCAAGTCGGATAAAATCTTTTGTCTGCTCGGCTTTGAGTTGTGCAGAGAAAGGATATAATGCCCGGTCGTTCTCAATTTTTAATGCTAACTGATTAAGATAACGGTCAAGCTTAGGGTAAGAAATTTTCTCAATTTGGCTAACGGTGTCCCGTGCAAATAGTAATCCTGTTTCTTTAATAAAATAAGTTTTCCATTGGATTGATTTTATTAAACTACTGGTCGCAGTCTTATTTTTGAAAATCAGTTTTATTGAGGGCGTAATTTTTGAAAAGCTAAGGAAATTTTTTGTTCCTGTGGAATCGGTGTAATCATCCATTGTAAATTTTTCTGCACTCACCGATAACTCCGCTTTTCTAATGGCACCATAGCTTAAAATATTATAGCCGATTTTACCAATTCCGGTGAATGCTTTGCTGCCAGTTGCGAACATCGGAATTGCAATAAAATGAAAAGCCGGTTCTGGTAATGTGTAATTGTGTATGATGCCGCCAACCATCAGTTTGTCGTAGTAATTAAAACCAATAGCAGGAGAAAGAAAAATATAATTATGTTTATCAGTATTATTAAAATTGAAAAAGGCGGATACTTTTGTATCCTTCTTTTGCTGTGGTTCTATTGGCCCTCTCTTGGTCAATAAACTAAAAATAGAATCCACATTTTTTTTACTTACATCTTCTACAACATTTTGAAAATCTTCGGGAGATGGGTGCCTAAATTTCCAACGATTGTAATACTCGTGCAGGCAACTATCAAATAATGGCTGCCCGACAAAGTCTTCCAAAACCTTCATCCATATACCTGTTTTATAATAAGCGGTTAAGCCATAATTCAGTTCTGAAAAGTTTTCTGAACTAGTTTCAATTGGTTGATTTTTTTTATTTGCCAACTCAGTTTTGTAGGCAATATCCTTTTCATCACGCGGTAATTTTTTATATAAAAATCCTGTTTGTTTTTCCTGGTGCGTATCGTAATTTTTTAACAGCGCATATCGATTGTCAAAATACGTATTCATGCCTTCATCCATCCATGGATGTGTTCTTTCATTACTCGCTAGAATTCCGTAAAGCCAATTATGTCCTACTTCATGCTCAATCGTTTTGTCAAGTGATTCTTCATCTTTCTCCGGAGAAATACTTGTGATAGTTGGATACTCCATTCCACCACTAAATCCCATTTTTGCCTCGACAGCGGTTACAACATTATATGGATATTCACCGAGCCATCTACTCCTTGTTCTTACGGCATCTTTAATAAATTGAATGCTATTTTGCCAAACGCTGCTTCCGGAAGGAGTATAAAATGACCATACATTAAGTACTTTGCCCGAAGCCAGTAGTAATGTATCATTTTTTACTAAGAAGCTTTTATCAGCAAACCAGGCAAAATCATGCACATTACTTTGAAAGTAATTAAGCGTCTTCGTAGCAATTTTTTCCGTTAATTTTTGCGTTTGAACTACTTCTTTTTTATTCGAATTATTTTTTGATTTAGCAAGGCTTGAATTATGGTTTATTTTTTTATTGAGCGATAAAGAATCCTTTTGGATAGTAATTTTTTTAGAAGAATTAGATTTAGGTGTGCTCTTATTTTGCGTTGGTCTTAAAAGCGATTTTTCCTTCAACCACTTTTGTTCATCTTCATTTTGTAATTCACC
>JBDTKB010000108.1:0-17606 GCA_039935555.1 Ginsengibacter sp.
TTCCTGTTAATTATGCTCTCAGTCACGGTAACTTTTTCGGCAAAAAAGCAAAGAAAGAGATGCGTTGAGAAAAAATCTTTACCGAACTAGGAACGTTATTTTATTGTCATAATAATTAAATAAAAATAGTTATCAGGTAAAGTGTTTTGAATTGTAAAAACCTTTTATTAGTTTGGTATTTCCAATCTTGTAAAAACCCTCAAAGACTTTCCTCTGTAATATTTTGATTTATAAAAAATAGATCTTGTTTGAAGATTTGCGTTGCTCGTAACCCATGAATAAAGTTATAATAGTTAGACAAATCAAAAGAATTAAAATACTAATCAATGAGTGGGTTTCCAATTCTTGACCTCGTTATCGGAATTATTTTTGTGTACTTTCTTCTGAGCATAATAAGCAGTTCTGGGGTTGAAATGATTTTAACTGGTCTCAGGGCACGGGCAACTGTACTCGAAGATTGGCTGTTTAAAATTTTTGATAAGCTTATTACGCAACCTGATGGAAGTCGTGTCAGTCTCGGGCAGGCCATAATGGACCACTGTTCAGTAACTGCGTTATCGGGTAACCGAAAATCAACTTCTTATATAGATGCAAAAAATTTCACATCGGCGTTAATTGAAAAAATTACGTTTGATCCGGCAAAATCTGGTAGCATTGCAAAAGATATTGATGAACTCATAACGGCTCTTGAAAAAACTACGTTGCTGTCGACTGAATTTCAGCGTGTGTTACTTATTTACGCTAATGAGGCAAAAGATAGTTATCTCGCACTCACGAAAAAAACGGAAAGTGAAATTGAAATATTCAGGAGCAAGGTAGAGAATTGGTTTGATTCTTCCATGCAACGGATTACCGGTACTTTAAAGAAAAAATATTCGCGTCCGGCAACGTTAGTTGTTGCAACAATCGTCACTATTTTTTTAAACGCCGATAGCATTTCATTATCAAAATATTTATACAGCAATCCCGAAGCTCGCACCAGGATTGCGATGCAGGCATACAGCGCAGGAACTGATTCTGATTTTATCAGGCAGGTTCAGCAAATTAAAATTGCAAATACCGATACTTCTTCAATCAATGGTTTGTCTGCGCAGGAAATAAAAAATAAAATGATTCAAAAAGTGTCTGACATAAACAAAGCAAAACTTGGATTAAATGATGTGATGCCACTAACATGGAAGCAAGGTGAATTAAATGATGAGAATGGACATTTTTCTCCACTGTTATTATTTTCAAAAATCACAGGGCTGCTGGCGACAATTCTGGCCATTATGTTAGGCGCACCATTTTGGTTTGATGTGTTAAACAAAGTATCCAACCTGAGAAGCACCGGTGCTAAACCGGTATTATCTACAGGTGATGATAAAAAGAAAAATTAAATAGGCTGATTTAAGAATATAGTTATCATTTATAAAAAAACTTAAAAAAAATGCTTTTAAAAGGACAAAGAATTCGGGCGTTTCTCCAAACATTTGTTTCATTGATTTTGCTAACTATGCTGCTGAATAGTTGTTCCATTCACCTGGTGCCGCAATATAATGCCGACATGGAGGAACAAATAAAAAATGGAGCAAAAATGTCGGATCGACTATACCTGCAAATGATTGTGGCAGCTCCTGATTCAAAAAATTTCAGCATTTATGAAGATAAATATCTGGATGTGCAAGTGGAAATAAACTCCATTTTATTCCAGGATGAAATCAGGCCAAAAGCCAATGACATCATTGTCTCTGTTCAAAAATTACGTGATTATTTTGCAAAAGCTATGGAAGATCATCGAAATAAAAAGTCCCTTTCAAATGGCGAGCTTACGATTTATCATGAACAATTGCAGGCATTTTGGAGACCGGTTTTGATTGAAGAACTCGCGTTGAAAAAAGCAAAATGAACGATACAAAGTGTTTTTTAAAATAAAATTTTATACACATGGATTTTAATATTGACGAAGTACTTGCACAAATGTTAGCTGCCGTTCAAGGTGCAGTACAAGAGAATTGGGATATGGTAAAAGGGCCTGCTAGTAGCTTTTTGCAAAGCAGAAGATTGCGCCTGGATTTATTAGCGAGCCTTCGGCTTAAAAATCAGATAGATGAACAATTCTTTGAAGACCGCCTTGACGATGAAAAAGATATCATGACTTCTGAATTACATGCGATCGCAATTATGAGTGAAGTGGCCGCTCAAAACGCAGCTAATGCGGCGATCGGCATACTTCAAAAAGCCGTAGGCGCTATCATTGGACATGTATAGTTTTTATAATTGTGATCGTACTTGAATGGTTTGATCAGTTTTATTAGATCACCTAAACAACAGGAACATTTTAAAATAAAATTTAACCAATAAACTAAGTTTATGTCACGTCAAACTATTATCGATACCGCTGCTTCTCAGGAAGGAATCACTGAATCGCCGCCTAATTCAAATAAAACGAAATATGGAATATGGTATGGCCTTAACGGAGTTAAATGGTGCGCAATTTTTGTAAGCTGGGTGTATGATCATGCAGGCCATCACCTGGAAACAATTGATACTACAAATGGTTACCAATCCTGTCAATCAGGATATGTTTACTGGAACCGAAACGGATGCATAGTCAAAGATCCGCAACCTGGCGATATTGTTTTATATGATTGGGGCGGAGATGGCATTTGTGATCATACCGGAATTTTTGTTCAATGGCTCGATGCGGGAAGAACCGTGTTTAAGGCTTGGGAAGGAAACACTGAAGTTGGCAATAATAGTGATGGCGGAAAAGTAATGTTGCGCAACCGAAACAGATCCTTAGTGAGGGCTTTCGTAACGCCAAAGGCACTTGACAATGCTCCCGCTCAGCCGCAGGACGATACCTTACAAAACGGCGATACAGGAAGCCATGTTTCGGACCTGCAAAAAATGTTATTTAATCTTGATTATGATGTTAAAGTGGATGGAAGCTTTGGCCCTGGAACAGAGGATATTGTAAAGCAATTTCAACAAAAGCACGCCTTACCTGTAACAGGAATTGTGACGCCTGAATTGTTCGGCTTCATCCAGGAAGAAGAAAGCCTGCCAAATGTTCCCGGTAAAAAACTAACCACAGGTTCGTATGTTCGCAAGGGCGATGGAGGTGAAGCGGTAGTTCAAATTCAGCAAGCGTTAAATGTAAAAGGAGCAAATCCGGCTGTTGTTGAAAATGGCATTTTCGATAACAGTACTTTGGCGGCAGTTAAATCTTTTCAACTTCAAAATAATTTAGGAACGGATGGAATTGTGGGGCCTGAAACATTTCAGCAATTGGGGATCATGAATGTATAACACGATTTTTCAGAACAAAAACTTCCTGCCGGCCAGGTAAATAACTGCAACGGCTATATATCAATGATAACGGTTTTCGAACCATTTTTCTTCGCAAGGTTTACCATATCCTCTGTGCCGCCGGGTCCATCTGCAGCCTTCCCATCCCAAAGCGCGAGCAATGTCATATTCATTCCGCCATTGATCAGCGAATAATTTAATTCCCAAAGGTTATTGCGGGACCAAATATCATAGCGTGGCTTTTTTTGCAACCATTTAGGTAGTTCCTTTTGATCCGATAAGACCGGATGTGGTAACTTTTCATACAACTTATCGAACCTTTCAATCCAATCAATGCCCGCGAAAGCAACTGATTCAACAAGAAATTTTTCTCTTGGAATAGCCAGGAACATTTGTGTAGGAATATCAAGTTCAGCACAGATTTCATGAAATAAAATATCGCCGCCGCATGCTGCTCCCGCTACTCCACAAAGTACGCTGCCTTCTTCCATTTTATTCTTTTCCAATACCAACTTATCCTTAATCGCTTTCCGTACTTCTACTTCTTTTGAGGCGGGAAAACGAGGCTGTTTCCTATCGGGCTTATCAATCATATGCCCGGTAAATAGTAAGAAATATGTAACTGGTTTTTTACTTGCGTTTGATGGTGGCATAGCACTCAATGCCGCTTTTACATTTTCAGATTTTACTGCAAGTGATTCATATAATTTCAACTGCCGTGTTGTAGCGTCCATATTCAAGCCGGGCGCGTCTTGCAATACTTTTGTATAAATAGAAGCTACCCTGGCGGGGACTACGGCAGTGAGGCACATGAAATCTGCTTCAGTAATATTTAACCAAACATCACTCGCACCTCTTAAATCCAATTTATTTTTAGCGGATGCAATAGAATATTTTACAGTTACAGAAAGTTGATTAGACTTGTTTTTTAATTCAATTAATTTCTGGTCAGCTAACTCTTTTGAATCAAATGCCAACTCCCATATACCTGGATTATTTTCTGCAAGAGATATCGTTGTAATTAGGAGCCCAAGCGCGTTAATACCCGAATAAAAATGATTAAGATCTTCGCAGAATCCTTTTTCATAACTATTGAAAGAACTTTCAAGATTAATGGATTGCAACGCTTTGGCACCCCGTTCATTCTCCGGCGATTCGCTCCATGAATTTATCCAGCGCGTTTTGGCATTCCTGCCTTTTAATGCATAAGCTTCAGCAACCTCATAACTACCTAACATTCTATTATTGATTAATGCTCCTATTGCAAGATCTGATTTTACCAAAAAAGCATTTGCCTCATCGGGGTTCCGCTTCATTTCCATTTCCGCAAGCCGCTGATAAATGGTTGCCAACCGGTCATTAGCCTGTATATCTCCCGACTTATAATTTCTTATTTTTTCCCACACCAATTTTGCGGTACCAAATGCGTTGAGTTTAAATAGTGCCTCCCCGATAAGCCTAAGTGCAGGAAATTGCCAGGTAAAACTTTCAGTTTCATAGGCCAATAAAGAGAGCTTGCCTGCTAGCCTGGCTTGTTCTGCAATAGTAACCTCTTCAATAAAATCTTCCGGCAGCGCTAAATATTTTTCAGGATCCTGGGTCTGTAGTGCAGGTAAAATATTAAACACCAGGCTGTCTTTTCTATCAGCTTTTATCGTTTCATCAATTGATTTAATTAGTGTTTGCAAAGCTGCCGAAGGGTTTTCCTTTTCATAAGCGATATATCTTAACCCAATAAGGTCAAAAGGTGTTTCGTCAAACCCGCGGCTTTTTATCAAAATGGTTCTTTTGTCGCGTAATGCGTGGCGGATACCTAACTCATAAAATACATTGGCATTGTAAATGGAAATATCTGCAATCACTATATCCGCCAAAAGAAGTTCTGAAAACATATCTTCCCTAATATCACCTGCCTCAAACACTTCGCCTGTAGTGCCTCCCCATAAATTCAATGCTTTCATAGCGGGTCTTATTAATTCCGCCTCTACTGCATCAAAGTTATATTTTATGGTATTTATATTTCCGGTTGCAGTATCTTTTTTTAAGATTGATCTTTCACCAAATGGCCTTACAATAAAAACTTTTATCATAAAATTATTGTTTCATTATAAAATGTTTCTGACGAGCTCATAATTGAAGCAATGCATCACTGATCTCATGATTCAAGAACATAACATCTATTCTTACACGCAACTAACGGTATCATATAAACGAAACAAAATGATCCATCTTTACTTGCTGTTTTCCTGCAGCTTTTCCTACTTCCCGAAGCTGCGGCATAAATTGAACAGAATCCATTTGTCTCACATCATCGCTGTCAATATGCTCCAATCCCAGGTCTTTTAAACCTTTATCGCTTAGGTCTGCATTATATCTAACGTAGCTAAAATGTGGCGGAACTGCACTTTCCACATTTTGCATGTTGCCATCATTATCCAGGGGAATCATATCACCCAGCTCCCGATCAATCGAAGCTCCAAATTTGCAATGGCCAACGGTTCTGCAATTAATATCCTGGTCTACCTGCATGGCATACATGAGATTAGTTGGCAATTCTTTTAATGTTGAAAGTAAGTTATCGTATGTGCCGGGACTTGGAGCAGAGCCGGTACCAACCGAGACGATCATTAAATCTTTTTCTCCTTTCTTCCAGTTAAGTCCATAAGCTGGTTGAGTTGCCATACGATATAATAGAAAGGCCGGGTTATTATATGGTGTAACGCCACCATCCACAAATACAAATGTCTTTTCTGGATTCTGAGGATCCCATTGCAAGGTCTCAGGCCGGAAATAGGCAGGAGCAGCCGTACTCGCGCGTACTAACTGATATAGGGGTATACGCAAGTTACAATCGAGCCTGTCAGGGTTATTGTATTTTGCATTTGGATTATTGCTGATCGGCCAGGGAGAATCTGTACTTCGGTTCATAGTTACCACCAGCAATAATGATTTAAAATTACCGGCATTAAGATCAATATTACCTGTTCCAAAAGTATTTTTAAGTTCTTGTAAAAGCGGGCCATCGTTATAAAAGTATTTTACTCTTTTCAAAAGAAACGCTTTATCAAACATGGCTTCTCCTTTTTGTTCATAAAAATCAATTAGCTGATTTACGGATAAGCCAATGGACAACCCTGCAGCAATAATGGCCCCGGTACTGGTTCCACCTATATAATCAAAAAAATCACTAAGGCGAAAATCATCACCTTTTTTCAATGCTGACTTTAATTGGGTTTCAAGTTCAAATAAGATTTCAAGAGTTAGTACACCCCTGATGCCGCCGCCATCAAGAGCAAGTATTTTTCTTTGCCGAGTTACATTATAACGCTCAGCTAATGGACCCCAATTTGACATCCTTTATATTTAAATGTGAATATTAAATATAATAAAGTATGAACAAGAATTTAGATGAAAGGCAATTTTATTTAATAATAAATGAATGAGGAGTCGAAATCTTATTTCAGAATAAATAAATATTTGATTTTAATTTGACAAGCTTTCACTTTGAAATTGCAGTAAGGTAAATTATTATAAAGTAGTTGTAGTACCAAAAAGGAAGAGGAAGTAAGAAGGAACATAACAACTACATCCTTCTGTATAAACGCACCACATTACAGTGTGGTAATGCCGTTTTTAATCGCATACATAACCAGGCCAACACGGGTTTTTATATTTAATTTTTGAAAAAGATCATCGCGATACCCGTCTATCGTCCTGGGGCTGAGAATCATTTTATCGGCAATTTCTTTATAAGTAAGCTCTGTGCATGTTAGCCTCAAAAACGACATTTCACGATCGGTCAATTTAATAATACTTTTTGCCTGACTTTCTTTATCATCAAGGGTATTAATGTTATGAATCAATTTTCCTGTGACCATTTCAGAGTAATAAAATCCTTTAGTATTAACGTCGCCCAATGCTAATTTCAATTCTCCTGGTTCGCAGTCTTTTAGGATGTAACCCCTTGCGCCCACTTTGAACATTCTTATCACGGCATTTTCATTATCGTACATTGACAACGCCAGTATCTTCACCGTCGGATGATGATCTCTAACCCAAAGCGCCGTCTCGTAGCCATCCATCACTGGCATATTGATGTCCATTAAAATAATATCGGGTACTAACTTTAGGCTAAGTTTTTCTATAAATTGTTTGCCATTGTCGGCTTCAAACAATACTTTGTAATAGCCAAAACTTTCTATTAAATTGGCGAGTCCATTTCGCAGCAATACGTGATCATCAACAAGTACAACAGTTACCATAATCAGAAGTTTAAAGTTTTATTTGGCGCTGTAAGGATTATGGTTGTGCCTGCTCCCAAAGTGCTGGTAAGGTTAAAATTACCATTAATAATCTTCGCCCGATTATGCATATTTCGTATTCCAAGGCCTGAGCCATTAAGATTTTTTGAATTAATTTTACTTGCATCAAAACCAACCCCGTTATCGGCTATTGTTAAAGAAAACATTGCAGGCTCATACGAAAGAGTCATTACGATTGATGTGGCTTTTGCATGCTTGATAATGTTATGCAACACTTCCTGCACTATTCTAAAAAGTACTAGTTCCCTTTGAGATTCCAGTCGATATTTATTTCCGGTTACATCAAATTGAATTTCATATGAACCATTGTTTTTTATCATCTCCAATTCATATTCTATAGACCTTACCAGTCCAAGGTCTTTTACATAATCCGTATTTAAACTTTTTGAAAGATCGCGCAAATCCTTTATTGCCTTAGTAATAAGTTCCTTGCTGGCGTTGATTTTAGCCTGCAATGGAACAGGATCGTTGGTGTTCATAGTATTAATATTCAACTTAACTAAACTAAGCACCTGTCCAATATTATCATGTACTTCCTGCGAAATATTTTTAAAAGTTTGCTCCTGTATTTCAAGCTGCGTTGCTAAAATTTCCTTTTCATATACCACTTTTAGTTGCTCTTTTTCTCTTAAATATTGCACTTGTTTTTTTTGATAAACAAGCGCCAGCATAATTATTCCCGTGGCCACTATGAGAAGAAAAATAGTTATAATAAATATCGGCGCGATTTCAGTAATTAAATAAATTTCTTCCGATGATGTATCCATAAACTACCAGATATTGTAAGAATAGAACTTAGAAAAAGAATAACATTTTGCAGAGACCACAATACAGCGCGTTCTTCTATTTCAACATTATCATAAAATAAGATAATAAAAAAACAACTAAAAAAATATAATAAATATCCGGAGACCAGATAAAAGTCAAATTGCAGAAGGAGATTCAACTCATTTACATTCCGAATCAGGTGTTCAAAATATAATAGAGCATAAATAAGGATACTTAAATATGTAACCGCATAAGAAAACGTATTGATGTCAGATAATCCCCCTTTTAGAAGATCATAAATAGCAAATAAAAACACGTTAATAAATAAGACGACATTGATTATACTTCTCCTCGTCTTGTCAAAAATGACTGATTTAAAATAAAAGGAAAGAATGCAAATTGTTATAAAAAAAAATACATTATAAACTACATGGTTTACAATCATATTTTTTGTCAACACTCCCACCGAAATCAACGGAATAGAAATTAAATAATAAATAAATAGAATTTTTTTTATACGCGGAAGGCCTTTATTCAGCATTATAAAAAAAGAAACTGCATATATTAAATAAGAGAAGGGTTCTAAAATATCTTTAAAAACTTGTCTCAAATCGCTTCCTTTAATGCATTTACTAAATCTTTTATCATCTCAATAAATATCAGGGGCATGGCTGAATGCAACCGGCAATTGTTGGGTGATCTACGGATTTATGATCAGCAGTAAATCCTTTTGCGTTAGTTTTCACTTCCCACTTGTCCTGTCCAAGGTAGGTTGACGTACCCGAAACAACTATGTAGTCGACATCTTTATTCGATAATATTTTTTCAATTTCGGTTCTGGCAATTTTGACGTCGAAAGCTAAATGATTTGGCATAAAATAAATTTTGAAGTTAGAAAATAATATTGCGTAAAACTATAGTTCTGAATAATGAATACCAACTGACTTGAAAAAAAACCGTGATTTTCTTTTAAAATTACAGTGAAAACACCTTTGAACAACTGGCATTTACTTAACCAAAATAGACATAATTACGAATCGGGAATTCCTAAAAAGAAACCTTTCAATTTAGAATCATGTGGAATCCTTAATTTTCCCTTTCACGCCAACAGATTTAAGTTTGAATCCGGCGTCTCCAAGAAATTCCAGCTAAATAAAGGTGGAGCATTACTTAAAATTCGTTTGTTCTTTTTTGATTCGTATTGTCGGTATCTATTCAATCAGAACTGAATGTATATTTCGATTGAAGATTCGTTGAAAGATTATAAAGCGTCTCAATAAATATCTCGAAACTCCTTTATTGCCTGTTCGACATTAAACGAAATTTCAAATTTCTGATGCTATAAAAATTTATTCTATTGCTTTCTGTAAGCGTTTTATGCTTTTCTAATTCTCTTTCGCTTGATAACTCCGCAACCATTGTAAAGCCAATAGAAGGGAGCTTTGTTTTAATGGAATTTTTCTTAACCGACAACGCAATTCCATCCAAAGTATAAGAAGAATTATCTTCTGTATTGACTTCATCCATGGGATCCACCGGAGATTTTTCAAGTTTAACACAATCGTACATAGTGGTAAATTCCTTAATGGCCTCAATTTCCTCGTTTTTTACGTGCACAGGCATATTCTTCCAATACACCACATTTACTAAATTATTTAAGCGTTCCAAAATAAAGAAATCGCTTTCCTTTAAATTGGCAAAGAGGTATGAATTAAATAATGGTTGAGATGGGTTAGTAACTTTTTCAATTCTTTTTAATTGCCCGCGTGATGTAGGGAAAAAAGTTTCAATTTTTTTTCTCTTTAAAAAGGCTGACACTTTTTTTTCAGAGGCTTGTTTTATATATAACATATACCAAGATTTTTCCATAATTATTTTTTTATAAAGCAATACCGCTTCAAAACGGTTATTGATTTGTTATCCAATTAATTCAAATATTGCCATAACTATCCAACTAATATTCTTAAATACAATAAATTCTTTCAGAAGGATACTTTGTTCATAGTTTTAAAATACCTAATCACCGGAGGTCGGATAGTTACAATTGTTGATACAATGATTTCTTGATAACAAGCATCGTAATCTGAGGAATTATTTATAAGATAATGGAGACTGAAAGGGATTTAGTAATTTGGACTCATAGGTATTGACCCAAATTTTCTAGATAAAAATACATAACATTAATTAAATAATATGGTCTTTATTTTTTTGACTATACTGCACCTGCCATCGAAAACTTCATTTCTTCATTTTTTATTATTACAAAATTTTGTTTGAAAGTGAGCAATTCGATATAAAACAGTTTTCCAATAAAGCGTGATTGCCAGTAAATAACCATCTAAATAATCACCATAAATAAAGAAGTCTTTACCTGATTTAGTTAATGTCGAAAGGTATAACCTTCGCTTAAAATTTCTTTATATAAATACCACCAAATAATAAATGAAAGTCAGCAAATAATAAATATATGTTGATCGGGCGAACGAGTCATTTTAGATTTACCAGGTTTAAAAATCTCCTGATTGAATGAAAAATCAACGGTATCATACAACGTGTAAAATTTTCATTTTTTTTTATCCTTTTATAATCCGAAAAAAATGGCGATAAAAAAATTGTTTAAACCCAAAATTTAATAAGAAGAACATTTCACTTTTTATACTTTTTAAATTAAATTTATATTCAGCGCGTTTGCTCCAAATTAAAAATCAAAACTACGTTCATTATGAAAAAGCAATTACTATTTCTCTTCATTATTTGTATTTGTGGGTTTCAAAAAGGATTTTCACAGAAAGATGAAAAGGTGACTATGGAAGAAGTAAAACAACAATGTTCAAGTATGCCCCTGGAAAAGCGCGCGCGATTAAGTGTTACCCGTTTTTCTGTAACAACGAGCACACCACAGAACTCTAATACCACGAGCACTGCTTCCAACAACACGATCAACGTATTAAGATCTTTTAGCGGAGGCAACAGGAATAACGAGGTGACACAAATTCCGCCCACATTGGGTGATAATTTAACGACGATGCTCACAAACGCTTTACAAGGAGTTAATTGTTACAGAGTTTTGGAAAGCTTAAAAAATAATTCGGATTTAACGCAGGAGATAGACGCGGGCAGCAATGGCTACAGCAATAAAAAGATTCCCAAGGCGGGCAAACAGGTAGGCGCCCAAATTGTAGTAACGGGCGAAGTAATAGAATACAGCACAAAAAATAAGGGAGTGAGGGTAATTGGTGTTGGCTCTAATAAACAAACAGTGAAAATGGCATTCAACCTAAAAATGATTAACCCCGAAACAAGAGATGTTATTGTCTCACGTGTTTTCCGCGTGCAATCCAGGGCCAATAAGAGTGTATGAGTTTTAGGATTGGTGTCGACCGGTGATAATGATCCTGCAGTGGCGGCTGTTATGGAAGATGGTGTGGTAGAAGCTGTAGAATACTTAGCCCGAATGAGAGATTCGCTCAATATAACTTCTGAGGGAAATTTTGCTGGCAATGGCAATTCAGATGGTACCGTAGATACCGAAATTGATTTCGTTAATATCAATCATGATACATTTAATGCTTTCACAGAAATTATTAAAAGTGTAAATGGTTATAAATCTATGGACAAGTCTTTTGCATCCGGCACCGGTTCATTTACTGTGTCGCACAGCGGTTCTGATGATGATTTTCAGGATTTGCTTTTAAAGAAAATTGGAAACAAATACGAAGTGACAGGCCAAAACCCGGGCAAACTTGAATTGAAAGGAAAATAGGCTGTTTCCCACCTGGGGCAACCTTTGCCTCTTGCGATAAGGCCAAAGTTGAATTTAACCCCGTCAACCATTCTTTGAAAAAATATTGATCCGGTTAAATAAAAAGGAAGCATTTAATTTGAATATGACATTACCTAATATTTTTGCCGAAGAAGTTGGCGGGCAAGTTATTCATAGGATTAACCACCTCTCTCCTACCTCTACGCCAAAATGGGGCAAAATGACAGTTGGCCAAATGCTGGCGCATTGTTGTGTTTCTTATGAAATGATTTATGAGGACATTCATCCAAAACCGAATGGATTTATGAGATTTATTTTGAAAAACTTAGTTAAAAGTAAAGTGGTGAGTGGTGTTCCATATAAACATAACCTCAGAACAGCTCCTCAATTTTTAATGAAAGAGACAAAAAACTTTGATGTTGAAAAAGAGCGGCTAATTAATTACATTAAAAAGACCCAGGAAAGTGGAATAAACAGTTTTGATGGAAAAGAGTCGCATTCTTTCGGAAAATTAAGCAATGACGAATGGAATAATATGCTCTATAAACACCTGGATCATCACCTTAGCCAATTTGGTGTTTGAAAAACAGGGGCACAAAAGTTTTCCCGAAGAACCGATTAGTGAATAGAAAAATGGAATTTTTAAAGAACGTAACGAAAATGAAAGACCAACATTTTTAAAAACGAGGTAACCCAACGATTGAAAAAGCTAATCTAAATTTTTACACGCGAAAACTCATTAATAATAGCACAGGTAGCCGTGACCGTTATATAGCAAAAAAGCCCCTATAATAAACGGGGGCTTTTAACAAAGAATCAAAAAATTTAAAAGAAATTTACAAATAAACCACCAGCGATTGTTAAGAATTTTATTTTGATTATAAAAAATCCAACTACGAAACAATGGCGTGCTGCCGTACAAAAGTCGTCGTAATAGGACGATAAATATCAATCAAAATATCACTTTACGGAAATTGGTACCTTAAGATTTTCCCATTCAAGAGCAAAGCCCTTTTTATCAACTTCATATTTCAATCGCTCATTAAAGGACGAAGATTTTACTGGCTTAACAGTAACCCTTATCACATCTTTTGCCGGATCTTCAGTTGTACTGCCGTCCATTTTTATTCCCCATTGCCCGGTTTGCGAATTCAGAATGATAACCCATTCTGTTTTGCCAGGTATGGCGTATAAACTATATTTCCCGGCTGGTAATGACTTACCTTCTACCATTATATTTTTATCTGTTTCAAAAAGAGTGGCTTCGTTAGCTCCGGCTCTCCACACTTTATCATATGGAACAAGGTCTCCCCAAATCTTCCTTCCTTTTATTGCTGGGCTGCTATAATTAATAGTGATTGTTGCGCCCATTACTTTACCAGTAGCTGTTGCCGGAGGGCTTGGGCGTTTTGATTTATCTCCCTGCGCCCAAACGAACGAAGTCATTAATAGGCACGCGAACATCATAAGAATGCCTCTTGATAAGATTTTCTTTTTCATGATAAATGTTTAATTTTTATATTATTAATTTTTATAAAGCAAAATTACAACTTCTGCTTTCGTTTTTATACCTGAATCTACGTGAAAAATTGAAAAAATAACAATTAATAGTTTCACTGGTAATCATCTACTTTGACCGGCTTTTTAAAAGGTAAAAATTACTTTTATGTGGGAGACTTAGAAATTCGATATTTCTTCCCAAATGTAACACCAACGGCCTTCTGTTATAACGCAATGCGAATTTCCTTTTAAATGATTCAAATTCTTTATCATCTAAGTTTATTTTCTCCTTTATTTTCCATTTGGCAGCATGACTTTGCCCGTTCGTCTCATTTATAAAAAACCTCCACGTAACCAGTATACTTTTGTTCTGCAATCAAAGCAAACAGTTTAAAAATGCAAATAATATTTCAGCAAAAAAATAATTAAAACTTAAAATTAAAAAAAATGAAAAAGCAAATCTTATCAACCGTCCTGGGATTATTAATGACAACGTTAGTAACAACAACCTACGCCTTAGGCACAAATCCTGCAAGCAACCCAAAGCTTACCGCAAAAGAAAAAGCAGTTAAAAATTTTACCAGTCAATTTGAAACAATTTCAGATCCGGCAGTGATTTTAGAGAAGGAGGGCATGATTCTTCAATCAAAAGTAGAGGATCACTCTATTACCTCTGCTTATGATAGAAAAGGTAATTGGACATATACAATCAAGCTTTACCCAACAGAAAGTCTTGCTGGAAATATCGTAAAAATTGTCAATGATCATTACAGTAACTATTTTATCACTAAAATGGAAAAAGTAGATCAGCCTGGACAAGCGACGGTTTTTGTAGTTCATATGCAAAACGACGACTCGTTTAAAACATTACGCGTTGTGAATAAAGATGTAGAGTTAGTTCAGGATTTTAAAAAAGGCTAAGGACAAAATCTTTATAACCGTTATAAAAAGCTCGTGCTGAAACGCGGGCTTTTTTCTATTTACTGCAATAGTTTAAGATCGGAAAACGGTTTGGCGTTTTTTAATTTGTCAAGGAGCAATAAACCTCATAGCGTTTACGATTGATAGTTATAATCATTGGTGGAGTATTAAATTAATGAGATATCAAAATATGGAAGTGAGTAGTTTGAATAATTGCAATAATTTTTTAAATTTACATCAGCAGATTTAACGCAAGGCATTGGTCTACTTCAAAGGATATTTTTTATTGATTATTTAGTGCAACCTACTTTAATCTTCATTCAACCTTAAACATTTATGAACAAGAAAAGTGATCTTAAATTCTGGGTTCTTTTATTATTAGCCTGCGCCGTTGGCTATTTGCTTGGAAGGATAGATACATCAAAAAACTGGAATGATACAGGAATTATAGTTGGCTTAGTTTTAATGTTCTCTTTCATTTTAAGTTACCTGATGAAGAAATTTGCATGGCTATGGGCAATAATTATTGGCGGCTTTATTTTTTGTTTCGATGTAATCACCAGCGGCAATTATGGAGCGGCCGGCGCAATTCTTTTTGCATTTCTGGGTGCATATTCCGGAGTATTTTTCAGAAACTATATTTTTATTTAATTGATAAAGGGGCACATGTAATTCTTTCGATCTTAAATTCATAACCCAAACCTTGAAAATTTACCAATGAACATTAACTGCGAAAGTTTGTTATAGAGAAAATATAATACTTATACAAAAGGACGAAGAAACAAAGAAAAAAGAATCACGACCAAGAAGAATCTTCAATAAAGTCTGATCCTGGAACAAGACACACAACCGATCCACAAGAACACATGAAAGGGCCAGTTTCTTCGCTAATGCAGGAAATTGGTAAGGCCTTTCTCGATGAGGATGTCAATAAATCAGACAATAAATAGAATTTTCAGGTGTTCATTCAACATTTTGTTGATGATGGAATTAAAACCAAACTGTGTAGACAGCATGGAAAGCTGGCATCGTTTTGGTTGCAATTTCTAAAATAATTTTTATGACAGAAAATACGGGAATGACCGAAAAGGATTATAAAAAAGGAAAGACTGCAGGTCTCACGCCTGCACAAGCAAAAGTTGAAAATGTTAACTTAAAAGCTAAAAAAAACGATCCTGCTCCAACAAAAACTATAGAAGCTGTAGATAAGGCTCGTGAAAAAAAGAAGAACGCATCAACCAACGTTTTGCTCAAACACAAACCGATTTAATACACGAATTAAATTTGTGTTTCCTGAAATTCAGAAGAGGCTAAATACTTTAGATATAGAAGTATATTTTCTTGGTGAATTTTATTACAGCCAGTGCTATTTTTGATGTTTATTGTTTTTAACCAGGTATTCCATTAACGTTAATGTGATATACAAACTTTGCGACCTCGCATTCATTTATTCTTCAGATTCACCACCCTTTTTTTGATTTTTTCTATTTATGCTTTTAAAATCTCATGGAAAAGTAAACCACTTTCCGACAGGCAAAATTTGCCTTACCAATTAAATAAAGTAATTATTGTGTTACTGAGGAAGCATGGCTATTGCAAATTTCAGATGTTAAATATATTTTTATAAATACCTAAAAATTTAATAGTTATGCGTATTTCAACTTTGGCTTTTGCAGCGATCTTATTGATAGCATCTTGCAATGAAAAAAAATCTGAATCAACAATACCTAAGGCGATTTCAGATCTGGCCGGTGAAAATTTAAAAGGCGATGTAACGCAGGTGGAGTCGGATACATACCTCGTTGACAGCACCGGAAAAGTAGGCCCACTTGATGAAAAATCTATTGAAAAATTTGACTCAAGTGGATATTCGATTTCGTATGTAAACATGAACGGGAAGGACAGCATTAAAGCGAAGAGCAAATTCGAGCACAATGCAAATGGGTTTATGACGTCCATGGAAACTCTTGGAAACAATGGTGAAAAAAAATCAGCGATGACTATCGATTATGATAGTTCTGGCAAATATGACCTTGCGAAATCATTTGATTCAACAGGAAAAATGGATGTCTATTATAGTAACATCACTGCCAATAAATGGGGCCAGGTTATTGGGGCAAAAGGATACCATCCTGACAGCACTTTAAAAATGTCCTTCACCAATGATTTTGATAGCGTTTATTATGTAGGCGGCGATTCCAAAGATAGTGTCGGTAAGACAACTTACTCGAGCAAAATCAAACTAAATGATAAAAGAGATATCGTAAAACTAGATGAAACTACAGTTACGGTAGATCCAAAAACAAAAAAAGATTCAACAAAAAATGCAGTTACTACCTTCACTTATGAGACTTGGGATCCTCACGGAAATTGGATCCAGCAGACCAGTATTAATGAAAAGGGAAAGCCCACAAAAATCGTAAAAAGGGTTGTTACCTATAAGCAATAACGGGGCAAATAATTCTTCTTCAAAATTGCAGTACCTGTAATAAATACGGAATATAGCCGTTATATCCAAAGCTATAGACGCTAATGGTAAATCTTAGTGAAATGAATATTTTAAAAAATCTTTTTCAGAAGAAGTCAATAACGAAAATTGAACATACCAATGATTGGTATGATAAGGAAATTGAACAATACGAAAATGACATCTTAACGTCCTGTGTTAAAAACAGGGAAGAATTAATCGCAAGGATAGCTGTACGCGACCTCGTGGAAATAAATCAAACAATAAAAGATTACGAGGAAGAATTAAAAATTCTAAAAATTACCGATACTAAGCTAATGTGTAATATAATTGAAGAAAAAATACTCCAGTTTAAATCCGCGAAATTAATAATAGAAGAAAAAGTAAGCTACAATTAATCCCTTTTCCAGGGGAAACTATTACGCCTCATTGCCATAATGATGTATTGCGGCTAATCCAAAACACTATTGCAATACCACACTATTCAAATCTATTTATCCTCATCAAATAATTTCTGATTTCCCGGCCAGGGAAAAATAATTTTTCGAAAGTTTCGTTACTAAATAGTACC